>JANPGU010000029.1:0-5602 GCA_031424095.1 Gammaproteobacteria bacterium | reverse complement strand
CTGCCTTTCAACATCACTGTCGACAACGCGCTGATCATCGTGCACGGCGATACCGCAACCTCGCAGGTCATCTTCACCGAGTACCGGCCGGAGAAGAAAGGTGATCCGATGAAGATGACGACCCAGGGCAAGGAATACGGCACGTGGGTCAAGGTAAAGGGCCATTGGCTGTACAAGACGCGACAGATCGCCGGCGGCAGCGAGCCACCGGCCGGCTGGAAGGAATAGGGCGCAGCTGCCGCGCATGCTCGCGGCAGCGCCTATTCTGCCGCGTCCCCGTCGAGAAGAAGGTGTCGTGGGCTACACCCGAAAACAGAATGACGTTCGACAGTCCGTTGCTGACCAGTGCGCCCATTAACAGTCCGACTGCCCAGAATCGATACTGCTCGATGTTGTCTTTGCGCACACCGCGGCAAGGGTCATCCACGCCTGAAGGCTGTCGCTCTGCGAAATCAGATTCGCTGATGCGCTGAAAGCGAAAAACTTCTTTCGGCGCAAAACAGTCGCGTTGCTGCCTGCCTGCAGTAAAGGCGGCTGAAGGCGCAGCTCAATGCCCGCAACGACGCCGGCTATGCAGCAACCATCCTCACTCGCTACGGCCTCGGCATCACCGGCTATCGCACCTACGACACGACGTGGATCAACGACAGCGACCTGACGCCGTTCGAACTGCTGCAGACGCCGAGCCTGCAGGAGCATCGCCAGTATCAGGCCGAAGCCCAGCTCACCGGCCTTGCCCTCAGTGACCACTTCGACTGGACGCCGGGTGCGTTCTATTACAACTCGCACAGCAGGTCCTGCTACCTCGCCAATTTCGTCACCTTCAACCTGAAGTTCACCGCCGATGACCTGTATTCCAGCGAGATCACTTCGATGTTCGCGCATGGCACGTACAAGAGCACCGATCGACTGTCGGCCTCGGTCGGGCTGCGGCATTCGGATGAGTCCAGGACCAACTGGTTCCGTCACTACGGCCCCGGCCAGTACGTCGGACCTGCGCCGCTCGGCTATGGCAGCAACCACGTGAGCTACAAGGTGGGTCGCGATTTCCAGGCCACCGACAATCTGTTCCTGTACACCTCGGTGTCGGATGGATTCACGTCGGCCGGCGTAACGCCGCGCATCTTCACCGCCGAACAGCTGCAGCCGCTGGATGGCGAAGAGGTCACCAATCATGAAATCGGCGCCAAGCTCGAGCTGTTCGAGCGCAAGGTGCGCATCAATTCGGCGGTTTTCTTCATGGACTATGCCAAGCGCCTGACCCAGGTCACGGCGCGTGAATGCGCCCTGATCAACAATGGCGTGGACCGTGGTGCGCCGGTGTTCGGGTTGGGCGCTACCGACCCCTGCCCGGCAGGTAAACCTTTCAATACGGTCAGAAGGCGCTCTTGACCACGCCGCCATCCACACGCAGCGCCGCACCCGTGGTGGCGGACGCCGCCTCGCTCGCCGTGTAGACGATCAGCGCAGCCACTTCGTCAGGGCTGCCGAAACGCTGGATGATTGAAGTCGGGCGGCGCTGGGTGATGAACTGCTTTTCCATTTCCTCGAATGACTTCGCGCCGCTGCGTTGCAGGGCTGCCTGTGCGCGCTGCCCCTCCCGATCCCAGGTGGGTCCTGGCAGCACGCTGTTTACGGTGATGCCCGTGCCCGCGTTGATCTCCGCCAGGCCGCGCGCCGTGGCGATCACCGCTGCCTTCACGGCGCCATAGGCAATGCTCTCGGTTGGAATCTGCAGGCCGCTCTCGCTGGAAATGAAAATGACGCGGCCCCAGTTGCGCTGGCGCATGCCGGGCAGATAGTGGCGCGACAGCCTCACGCCCGACATGACATTGAGCTGCCAGCTGTCATCCCATTGCTTGTCGGTCGAGGCGAGGAACTCTGCCGCAATCATGCCGCCGACATTATTCACCAGCACATCGACCCGCGGATGGGCGGCCACCAGCTTCGCGATGTCGTCGGCCTTCGTCACATCGGCCGTGAACCCCAGCGGCGTACGACCGGTTTCCTTCTGCAGACCCGCGATGGATGCAGTGACCTGCGCTGGATCATTGCTGTTGATGATGACCGTGGCACCCTCGCGCAGGAACATGCGCGCGGTGGCGTAGCCGATGTTCGAGGTGCTGCCGGTCACCAGCACGATCTTGTCCTTGAGTTTCAGGTCGAGTGCCTGGGCGGGTGCCACCAGCAAGACCGTGAAAGTCGCTGCGGCAAAGAAGCGGACGAGCTTGCTGAGCATGAAGCATTCCCCGTAATTTCTGCAGCCGCAGACTTTACGCCAGTTGAAGCGGCACTGGCACTCCAGTAGCGTTGGAGAAGCGCAAAGCGCTCACGCAGCGCGAATCGAGACGTTCCTACTTACGGGCAGCTGCTTCGAAGGCCGCCATTATCCGGTCATGCCGTTCCTGCACGATGGGAGCCCACTCCGCATGGGTAATGGCATATAGCTCACCACGTCTGATGGCGCGAACCAGTGTCTCGGCTACCTCATCGGGGTCGAGCCAGCGCGCCACATCGCCTTCGGCCTGCAGGTCGCGATCAACAAGCGCGCCGCCGCCCGGTGTGAGCGGACGGTTGCGCTGACTGGCGCCAAGCCGGGTACTGACTGGACCGGGGCACAGGATCGTGACGCCGACCTTCGAGTTCTGCGCTTGCAGTTCCAGCGCCAGGGTTTCGGCCAGCGCCATCACGGCAAACTTGGAGACGCTGTAACCGCCCAGCTCCGCAGTAACGTGGAAGCCCGCCATCGACGCGGTGATGGCCAGGTGCCCGCCATCGGCGTTCTCTGCGAGCAGTGGTACGAAAGCCTGGATGCCGTGCACCAGCCCGTACAGATTCACGTCGAGCAGCCACTGCCAATCCGACCGCGACATGTCCAGCACCCTGGCGGTCGACGCCACTCCCGCATTGCTGCAGAACAGCTGCACACCGCCGAAACGGCGCTGCACCTGCGCGGCCAGTTCCTGCATGGCACTCGGCGAAGTGACATCCGTGTGGATCGCAGCAGCACCGATCTGCTCGGCGGTGCTTGCGAGTGGCGCGCGCTCTACGTCCGCGATGATGACCTGCATGCCTTCCCGCACCAGGCGCTGGGCGATGCTCCGGCCGATGCCCGATGCGCCGCCAGTGACGACGGCGACTTTGCCTGCGAGATGCGGAAGACCAGGCACGGGCTCCCTCATCCGCCCTGAGGCTTCGCGACCGATGTGCCGTCGGCGGCAGGCCGGAATCGAGGCGCCGTCTCCCGCATGCCCAAGGCCGCTGCGCTGCCAATCACAGCGAAAAGCAGCAGCCCCCACAGCGGCGCCTGCAGCCCCACGCGATCGGCGGCATAGCCGCTGCCCAGCGGCGCCAGCACGCCACCGAGGATCTCGCTGCCGCCCATGCACAGGCCGAGTGCGCTGCCGATGTGCGCTGTAGCCACGCTCTCGGACGGCACCGTGGACATGAACAGCGGCATGATGCCGGTGAACGACCATCCCACGAAGAAGATCGCCGCCAATCCCCAGGTGGGCCCGGCGTAGAACAGGGCGCCCAGCGGCAACAACAGCGACAGCACCGGCACGATGATCAGGAGGGGCCTGCGTCCGATGCGGTCCGAGAGACCGGGGATGAGAAAGGAGTACAGCGTTGCGGCAATGCCCAGCACGCCCATCAGCCAGCTCATGGTGGCGGTGTCGTAGTGACGGACATTCACGAGGTAGAGCGGCAGGAACGCCCAGGTCACGACCAGGTAAGCGACGAATGCGACGCTCATCAACGCGCAACGCAGAACATTGCCGTCCGTCAGCGCCGATCGCAGGCCCGGCGCTGCGAAGCGATGGGCTGCGCGTGCCGGTGCGGCGCCCGCGGGCTCGCGGATCATCCAGAACATCAGCAGGGCGGCAAGCAGTCCAGGCGCGCCGGCCAGGAAGAAGGCGTGCCGCCACCCGAAGGCCGTCGCGAACCCCACCAGCACCACCGGCGCGACGAAAGAGCCCATCAGGCTCGACCCGAAGCCCTGGGCAATGCCCATGGAAATGCCGCGTCGCTCCGGCGAGACCTGCGCGGCAATGAGTGACTGGCTCAGCGGCATGATGCCGCCCTCGGCAACGCCCATCAGCAGGCGTGTCGCCAGCATGAAGACAAAGCCGGTTGCCAGGCCGGAGCCGAACGAACACAGCGCGAACAGGACGGTCGAAACGATCAGCCAGTTCTTGCGCGAGCCATGGCGGTCCGCCACGAAGCCAATGCCAAATGCCGCGATCGCCCAGGTCAGCGACAGGCCACCAGACAGCATGCCTACCTGGGTATTGCTGAGTCCCAGTTCCGGCTGCACGAATGGCATCAGGAAGCTCAAGGCATTGCGGTCGAAGAGCACAAAGCCGAAGCTGAGGCTCAACAATACGGTCAGGCGCCATTGATAGCCAACCGACGCGACCAAGACTTTAGCGCTCCGCGCCGGGGGCAGGCTGCTGAAAGCGCGACAGCACAGCGCCCGACCAACCCATGATGGCCTTGGAGCGAATCCTCCATTCGTCATCGACTTTTGCCACTACATCGCGAATGTGCCCACACCAGTGCAGATGCGGTGGTGCGGGGGGGTGATTGATTGTTGCCCATGCGTAGGAGCGCACCACCCAATGCAGGGGGCGCTGCTGCGGGTCCGGCTCGAACACCAGCTGTGCCATCTGGTGCTGATGTCCCGGGAAGTCGGCCCGTTGGTGAAACTTCAGCACGAGCTTGCGGATCTCGTCGTGTCCCTGACGAATCTCGATGCCGCCCTCGCGGGTTTCTTCGGTCGCTTCCGCATCCTGGGTGAAGAGCGCGACGTAGCCGTCAGTGTCCCCGGTATCCAGTGCCCAGCTGTAGCGCGCATACAGCTCGTAGATGTCCATGCGTTCCTCGGCCGTAGGTCCTCGCATCGTCGCCCCTTGCTGGTAGGTTTCCGGATCGGTTGCCGCCCCGGGAGCATAGTCTTTCTGCCGCCTTGACCCTTGGACTCCGCCACTGTAGTTTCACGGCAACAACTTGTCCCCGGGAATTTGATCAAGATCAGGAATAATGTCGTCGCTTTCGCAACAGCGATGGCCATTGCCGCAGCGACGCAGGCTGCCGCGCCGCAGCCACCGGCCCCGGGCAGGGGGGCTGCGGCGGCACCGGGAACAGCACCCGCGGCAGGCGCTGGCCCGCTGGTCGGCGGCGCACCTGGCCAGGCACGTCGCAACTATCCGGTCGAAGCACCCGGTAGCAAGTGCCCCCCGCCAGCCTGAAGGCATTTGTAGATGGTTATTCGGTCGATGGGCGCGTGGATTACGCGATGGCAGTCGTGGGCCCTGCCTCCCCGGATCCGTGGCTGGCGCTCGAGAAGAAATAGTTTTGTCTTGTAGAAGAAACAGTTTTTGTCTGAAGTTTTTTAAATCGGAGTACTTCATGAAGATCCACGGAACAACCCTTTCCTTATTGGCACTGACATCGCTGTGTGGTGTGCAAGCGAATGCCGCCGATACACCAGAACCTGCCGATACCGCATCGCTGGACGAAGTGGTGGTCACGGCGCAGTTCCGTGAGCAGAACCTGCAGACCACACCTATCGCCATCACGGCGATGTCGGCGGCGAAGA
>JANPGU010000028.1:0-15852 GCA_031424095.1 Gammaproteobacteria bacterium | reverse complement strand
CGGGCCACCAACCACCGCAATGGCAACGTACACCAGATTTCCGACGAAGGTCATCGCGGGCATGATCATGCCGCTGATGAATTGCGCCCGGCTGCCGGTGTCGAACAGTTTCTGATTCGTCTGCTGGAACTTCCGGGCGGTCTCATGCTGCTGGTTGAACACCTTTACCAGCGCATGCCCGGAATACGTCTCCTCGATCTGGCCGTTCAGTTCGCCAGTAATGGCCCATTGCGCCGCAAACAACTTCTGCGATCTCCTGGCGATGAATGCCGTGAGGACGAATGTCAGCGGCACCGTAACCAGTGCCACCAGGGCCAGCGATGGCGACAGGACGAACATCATCGCGATGACGCCAATCACCGTGAGCAATGACGTGAGCAGCTGGCTGACCGTCTGCTGCAGGCTCTGCGCGATGTTGTCCACGTCGTTGGTGACACGGCTGAGCAATTCGCCACGCTTCCTGGCGTCGAAATACTGCAGCGGCAGGCGATGCAGCTTTGCTTCCACATCCTGCCGCAGGCCATACACCGTCCGCTGCACCACGCCGTTGAGCAGAAAGGCCTGCGCCCAGTTTAATGCCGCGGCGAGGAGGTAGAGCCCCAGCGCCCAGGACAACACGGTGGCCAATGCGGCGAAATCCACGCCTCTGCCAGGCGTCAGCGTCATGGCACTGAGCATTCCTGCCCGGTTGTTGTCACCAGCGGCGCGTAGCTGCGCGATCATTTCAGCCTGGCTTGCCCCCGCAGGCAGGGATTTGGAGATCACTCCGGAAAAGATGAGATTGGTGCCCTCGCCCAGCAAGCGCGGGCCGCTGACGGCGCAAAGCACACCGGCAGTTGCCAGGAACAGAATCAGCAGCAGTCGCGACTGCTCTGGGCGCAGTCTGGCCAGCAGGCGCCGTACCGTCGGTCGAAACTGTTTCGCTTTCTGCGCTGGCAGGCTCATCCCGCTGAATGGTCCACCGCTTCCCGGTCCCCGCAGCGGCGTCGGCGGCGCAGGACGTTCGCTCTTCACCGGGTCGCTCATGCTGCTTCCTCGGCACTGCTCTGCGAGGCGACAATTTCCTGGTAGGTCGCGGAACCCACCAGCAGCTGGGCATGCGTCCCGCGCGCCACAATGCGGCCGTTCTCAAGCACGATGATCTGGTCGGCGTCGGCAATGCTGGACACGCGTTGCGCCACGATGATCAGGGTTGCGCCATCGGTCTGCTGTTTGAGCGCTTGCCTGAGTCTGGCCTCGGTCGCGGTGTCCAGTGCCGAGAATGCATCGTCGAAGAGATAGACCCGCGGTTGCCGGATGAGCGCACGCGCAATGGCGAGGCGCTGGCGCTGGCCACCGGAAACATTGGTTCCGCCCTGCGCGATGCGCGCATCGAGCCCGCCCTGCATCTGCTCCACAAAATCCTTCGCCTGCGCAATGGTGAGTGCGCGCCAGATCTCGTCGTCGCTGGCGTCCTGCTTTCCCATCAACAGGTTGCTGCGCACCGTGCCCGAGAACAGGAATGGCTTCTGCGGCACCAGGCCCAGGCAACCCCATAACTGATCCGGTGCAAACTGGCGGATATCGACCCCATCCACCAGCACTGTTCCCGCAGTGGCATCGAACAGTCGCGGAATGAGATTGATCAGTGTGGACTTGCCTGACCCGGTGCTGCCGATCAGTGCCAGCGTCTGACCAGGCTCGGCCACGAAGCTGATGCCAGTGACCACCGGCTGTTCAGCGCCCGGATAGGAAAAGCCCACGTCGCGCAGTTCCACCCTGCCTTCCGCCAGCGCTGGTCGCAGCGGCTCGACGGGCGGCCGCACGCTGGAAGGCGTTTCCAGCACCTGCTGGATGCGCTCTGCGGAAACTGCCGCCCGCGGAATCATGGTGAGAATGAATGTGGCCATCATCACCGCCATCAGGATCTGCATCAGATAGGTAAGGAACGCAATGAGCGTGCCCACCTGCATGGATCCGGACTCGATCCGGAAGGCGCCAAACCAGATCACCGCCACGCTCGAGACGTTGAGCACGATCATGATGACGGGAAACATCAATGCCATCAGCCGACCAGCCTGCAGGTTGACGTGCGTGACATCGCTGTTGGTCTGGGCGAACCGGTGCGTCTCGAGTTCTTCGCGCACAAAAGCACGCACGACCCTGATTCCCGTGAGTTGCTCGCGCAGCACGCGATTCACGCCATCAATGCGCACCTGCATCGTGCGGTACAGCGGCACCATGCGGGCCATGATGAGACCCAGACCCAGCGCCATCAGCGGCACACTGACGGCGATCAGCCGCGACAGCGATGGGTCCAGCCGGATGGCCATGACTATGCCGCCGATACTGAGAATGGGTGCCGAAACCAGCATCGTGCAGGTGGTCAGCACCAGCGTCTGCACCTGCTGCACATCATTGGTGGTACGGGTGATCAGCGACGGAGCGCCAAAGCGCGAGACTTCCTGCTCCGAAAATTCGCTGACGTGACCGAAAATCGCGCCGCGCATGTCGCGCCCTACCGACATGGCCGTCCTGGCGCTGAAGAAGACGGCGGCGAAGGCGCAACCGATCTGCGCGAACGCCACTGCCAGCATCACTGAGCCGGTGGTCAGGATGAAATGGGTGTCACCGGTGGCCACGCCCTGGTTGATGATTTCCGCGGTGAGCTCAGGGAGATACAGCGACGCGATGGACTGCAGCACCTGCAGGAGGGCAACCGCGGAGACCAGGCCCCAGTGCGGCCGGAGGAATTGAACGATGAGTCGCCACAGCACGTTGGACTTCCTGCCTGGTGTGCGGAGATTGCTGGCAAGCGCTCCCCTCAACCGGTTTGTTGTATTAAGACGGGATCTGTCGCCAGTTTACGCTGCCGTCGGACTTGCAGATATAGTTCGCCTCCAACATGAGATTCCAGACACCAAACCCGTGCGACGCCGCTTCCTGATCGCGCTGATCTGCATGATGGCGGCGCCGGTTGTCGTTCCCCAGGAAGCAGCGGGTGCTGCTCGCGTTGTCTTTGATGACGCCCGGGCCGCGCGCAGCTTCACGCATGTCGTGGACGGCTTCAACGAAGTTTCGTATGTCGTTGCCCTGCGTGAGGGTCAGTCGCTGCAGGTGTCCCTGGCATCGAACAATATTTCCAACTGTTTCGACATTTATGCGCCCGGAGCGACCAAGCCATTCTATAGCAGTGGCGATTCCGGCAATACACACCAGCTGCTGGCCACGACAGCTGGCGACTATGTTGTGAGAGTGTTCCTGCTGCGATTGGCAGCGCGGGACAATCAGTCGGCGCAATACACACTTGAGTTGAATCTGGCAGACTAGCCTTGGCAAGGTCGCGGGGTGAGTCCTGAAATCGGGCTTCGTATCTACTGACCGACCCGCCGCTGCCCGGCCTGTCGAAATGGGTGGGATCACTGGGCGCGCACTACAGGTTGCCAGTGCCGGCTTTGCACCACCCGGCGCTGCGCCAGTCGCCCCGCCCTATCTCGACTTCACCAGTACCGGATCGTCCCGATCGATCGCCGGGGAGATCCGCTTCAGTCCTTCAACCTTGGGCAGTTCGTTGCTGACGATAATGGCGAGCTCCAGTTTCAAACCAAGGTAAATGCACAGGTCGCGATGCTGGCATCGAAGAATCGGATCCCGACGCGACGCTGGCTACTTCGAACTGGTCAGCAGCGACATGAAATACGCGATCAGGTTGTCACGATCCTGTTGCGCCGGGACCGGCATGGGCATGGACGTGCCGGGCACGGCCGCTGGAGGATCTGCCAGAAAGCGGTCCAGCGTTGCGGTGCTCCAGATCAGTTTCGATTCCTTCAGAGCCTGAGTGTACGGGAACATGTGGTCACCGGTGCCGGCCTGGCGCCCGACGAGCCCGACCAGTGTCGGCCCGATTTCACCCCCACCGTCGCCGGACTCCGCGCTGTGGCATTGTGAGCAGGTCTGGCTGAAGTAAACTTTGCCGGCAACGGCATCGCGCCCTTCCGCCGCGCAGGCCGCGTCGCCAATCGAAAACATCAGCATGGATGCGATGAACACTCGAAATCTCATGAAACTTCCTCTGACTTGCAGCCACGCTTGACAGCGTTATAGTCTCAATAACACATCGACAACAAGGACGTGGCAGTGACGACGAACAGCCTTCTTTCAATTCGTCCCTGCGTCACGGCGCGCACTGTGGCGACCACTGTCGCGATGGTCGCTTTCGCAGGCAGCGCGCTCGCACAACAGGCTGCACCAGCATCGCGGGAATACTTTGTCGGCAACGCGGGCGTGGGTCTGCCGGTGGCGCCGCCCGCACCGGCGTTGGCGGGCCAGGCTCCCGCTCCGTTCGCACCGGCATCCAGCAACGTGCGGATGTTCGGTTCGCTCTATGCGGTCGAGAGCTGCAGCTATGATCCCGTGCGAGGCGTGATCGTCGCACCCTCGCGCGGCGTACCCCAGACATTGCGCACCAATGACGCCTGGATATCCTTCATCAATCACGACGGCAGCGTACACACGCCGCGATGGATCGGGATCCAGAATCCCGGCCCCGAACGCGACACCCTGATCCCGCCGCTGGTACTGAACGAGCCCTTTGGCAGCATCGTGCACGCGAATGTCCTCTACCTTGCCGATCGCGACGGCGGCACGCCGGACGCCGCGAGACCCGGCCAGACCTTGCCGAGCGTGGCAGTGGTGCGCAGCTTCGATATGACCAGCGGTCGTCCGCTGCAATCCATCACGGTACCGGGTTCCACCGGATTGAATGACATTGCAGTAGGCGCAGACGGCACGCTGTATGGCTCCAACTCCGGCAGTGCCGATCGACCGGAAACCTGGATCGTCTGGAAGATTGCAAGCAGTGGCGCGGTGACGGTGTTCACGCAGGGTGCGCCGCTCAGCCGGCCCAATGGCATCGAAGTGGATGCGGAAGGCAATGTCGTGGTGGTGAATATCGGCAATGCAGACGTGATCACCTATGCGCCCGATGGCCGTCCTCTTCGCGCCGAACAGGCTGCGCAGCCCGGCAATGACGGACTCGTGCTCATGCCCGACGGCGTGAAATTCGTATCCAGCGTGCTCCAGGGTGGCATCTCGATGCTCAAGCCGGGCGCTGCACCCAGGCTCATTGCCCAGAACATCCCGAGCGCTGCTTCGATGTGCTACGACGCCGGCGCCAACCAGCTGGTCATTCCCATGAACGCCAACAACGGCCTCGCCTTCGTCCCGCTGAAAGGCATCTGGACGCCGCGGCGCCCATCAATACGGTAGCGGCGATCGCGATCGATCGCCACCTGCCGGACGCTTACTTCGGTGCGAGCCGATACAGTCCGCCCTTCGCCGTGTCTTCCAGCAACCACAGCGCGCCATCCGGCGCCTGTTCCACATCCCTGACGCGGAAGCCCATCGCCCAGCGCTCGGCGGTCTTCGCATTGGCGCCGTCCACGATGATGCGGTTCAGCGACTGGCTCCCCAGTCCGCTGACAAAGGCCGACCCTTTCCAGTCCGGAAACAGCTGGCCGCTGTAAAACATCAGGTTGCCCGGCGCGATTACCGGATTCCAGTAGATCACCGGCTTCGTGAGTTCCGGGTGGTTGTCCGGATTGTCGATCGCCACGCCGTCGTAGTTCTGTCCGTAAACCACCAGCGGCCAGCCGTAATTCTTGCCTGGTTCGATCAGGTTGAGCTCATCTCCACCACGAGGGCCATGTTCCACTTCCCACAGCCTGCCATCCGGCGCGAAGGCGAGGCCATAGGGAGTGCGATGGCCACTGCTCCAGGTCTCGGCGGGAGTGAGGTTGGGACCGCTGAACGTGAATGTGCGCACCACCGGCGCAGTTTTCGCTGCCTCGGTGTTCTTCGGAGGATCGATGACACCAACCGTGCTTGCGCCACGCTGGCCAGCCATCGGATTCCCCTTTGCGGGTTTGCCCTTCAGCGTCAGGCGGACAATCTTGCCAGAGGGCTGGTTCGGATCCTGCGCAGTGGTGAAGCGTTGTCGGTCACCCACCGTCAGGTACAGCAGCTTGCTGTCGGGAGAGAACGCAATGGTGGCGCCCACCTGCCCGCCCTTGCCCTTGATGGGGTCGCGCCAGATGACCTTCAGTTTCGTGAAGGAAGGCACGCCCTGGCTGAACGTGAGCCTGGTCCGGGCCAGCGCGAGGCTTGACGTTGCCGGATCCTCACCAGGCTCCGAATAGGTGAG
Organism: Gammaproteobacteria bacterium; assembly: GCA_031424095.1. Taxonomy (GTDB): domain Bacteria; phylum Pseudomonadota; class Gammaproteobacteria; order Steroidobacterales; family Steroidobacteraceae; genus ZC4RG30. Next base: position 9,671 of record JANPGU010000028.1, on the reverse strand, counting down.
ATAGACGATGTGGCTTCGCGCGTAGTCGGGAGCCGCATAAATGCCCAGCAGACCGTTCTGGCCACCGAACTGCACGGCTGGAACACCGGTCACCTCGGTTTTCACGCCTGCGCTAGTCGCGAGGAATACCTTGCCACCTTTTTCGGTGATCAGCATGCGTCCATCCGGCAGGAAAGCCATGCGCCAAGGCAGATTGAATTCGGCAACCTTGGTCACGACGAATGGCTGGTCCGCGGTGGACGCCAGCGTGCCGGCATTCATTTGCGCCAGTGCTGGGGCAGTCGCCAGGATCGCCAGTAGCCAGATTCGGTTCATCGCATTCTCCTGTTCATTGCGCTGGTCGGAAGTATATATAACGGGTGGGTCATGGCAGTGTCGGAAACGGCCTGCAGCGCTATGCGGCGTCCGCTCCTTAGATTGGCAGTAGGGTGGGACTCAAGTCACCACGCGTAGCAGCGTCAGCCCCTCACCGACCGGCAGCATCGTGATCTCGACGCAGGGGTCGCGGTGAACGCGGCTATTGAACACCTTGATCGCCAGCGCGTTCTCCGACGTCATGCGGATGACTGGAGTACGCGCCAGGCCCAGCGTGTTGTCGACCGCGATGAGGCCGCCAGGACGGATCAGCATCAGCAGCTTCTCGAAATAGGCGAAATAATTCGGCTTGTCTGCGTCGATAAAGGCAAAGTCAAAGCCGCGCCGTCCGTTCTCGGCAACGGCCAGTTCGTCGAGCGTCAGCAAAGCCGGCTGAATTTTCAGCGTGATCCGGTGCGCGATGCCCGCTTCCCGCCAGAATGGTTCGCCCACGTCAGTGAAGGTGCGGCTGATATCGCAGGCAATGAGTTCGCCGTCGTCCGGCAACGCCTGCGCGACGGCGAGCGCGGAGTAGCCGGTGTATGTGCCGATCTCGATGCAGCGTCTCGCACCGATCAGGCGGACGAGCAGCGCCATGAGCTGGGCCTGGTCGGGGCCGATTTGCATCTCGGCCTCCGGCCGCGGCGCCGTGGCCGCGCGCAGGCGCGCCATCACGTCGGTCTCGCGTGACGAAACCTCGAGCAGGTAGCGATACACGTCTTCGTCATGGATGGGACTGCGGGCGGTAGACATCGCGACCTCGGCGCTGCGGTAGAGACGCCAGCTTACGGCGTTGACGCGGCAACGCCAAAACCAGGCCAGACGTCAGACAAAGCTTCTTGCGAGCGACCCTACACGTCCAAGATCTTGAAGCACTGCTCGAGAGTTGCGATGGTTTCGTGCCCCGGTGACAGACGCCATTCGTGCGCCACGACGCCCTTGTAACCCGTCTCGGCGATCACATTCGCGAGGAAGCGGTAGTTCAACTCCTGTGTGTCGTCGATTTCGAGCCGCCCCGGATCGCCGGCAACATGGATATGGCAGATCCATTGGATGTTGTCGCGTAATGTTCGTGCGATGTCTCCATCGGAAACCTGCGCATGGTAGATGTCATACAGGATCTTCACGTTCGGCGAGTTGACCCGCTTGCAGATGTCGAGGCCCCAGCCGACATGATCGAACGCCTGGTCGGTGCGCTGGTCCGCGACGACCTTGGAGTTGGTGTTTTCCATGCAGAGGGTGACGCCCTTTTTTTCGGCGTACCCTTTGAACCGGTTGAAGTACGCAACCGTATTGTCCGCGCCTTCCTCACGCGACATTCCGCGCCGTTCGCCAGGAAACACAAAAAGGTTCGGGCAGCCGAGCCGTGCACACAGGTCGACGCCGTCGTACGTACCCTTCTCGAACGAATCGTGCATTTCCTTGCGGATCATGCCGTTCTGGAAACTGGTGCCTCCGCTTCCACCGGTCATTACGGCGGGCGTGAGGCCGTATTTCCTCATGATTTCCACGTCCGCCGCGCTCGGCAGATCCATCGACACGTAGCCGATGCGCGCCAGCACCTCGCATCGCTGCTCCAGGGTCAAGTTTGAGCCGCGCCAGACCGTGGGCATTACACCCTGGCGGATCTTGCGACTGGCCGGTGCCGCGGCCGAGGCGGGTACAGCCGTGAGCCAGGCAGCCAGTTGCGCTGCCGCAGCGGCCGAAATGAATTTACGTCGGTCAACGGCCATGCCAGTGCCCCCAGCTTCTTTCCAGCAGTCTCTCATATCCGCGCAGATTGCGTTTCCAGGTAACGAGTCAGGTGAGTGGCCCCTGGCGCGCCGATTTTCGCTCAGCGGCGGCTCCGGCCTGCCTACCTGTTCAACGGGCCTGCCGTTTTGATCAACAACTGCGGGGCAGTTTGAAAGTAAACTTCACGCGGATACCGGAGGGGAAAACAATGAACAGACTCTTGAGCGCGGGCATGTCACTGATACTGGCGACGATCGCCGGCGCCGTTGCCGCCCAAACCACAGTGCCAGCCAAACGCGCCTATCCCGAGGGATTCATTTCCGGCCGCGTCACCAACGGCGCTGTTCCAGAAGCCGGCGTGTGGGTCATTGCCGAGACCAAGGAAACCAATACCCCCTATATCAAGATCGTGGTAACCGACGATCAGGGCCGCTTTACCCTGCCGCAACTGCCGAGTGCGACGTACAACCTGTGGGTTCGCGGGTATGGCCTGCTGGATTCGGCCAAGGTCAAAGGCCGCCCCGGCGACACCAATATCGAACTGAAGGCCGAGACGGCGAAGACTGCAAAAGATGCCGCAAAGGTTTATCCCGGCGATTACTGGCTGTCGATGCTGGAAGTACCAGCTGCCAGCAACTTTCCCGGCACTGGTGCGAAGGAAGGCGGCGGGAATGGCTTCTCGCCTGCCATCCTGAGCCAGGACGACTGGATGCACCGCTTCAAGAGGGACTGCAATTTCTGTCACCAGTTGGGCAACCAGCTAACCCGTACGCTCACCCACATGGATTTCGCCAAGCTCGGATTCAAGTCGCATGAAGATGCCTGGTCGTATCGCACGACACTTGGCGTGCGTGGCAGCAGCATGGCGGCAACCTTTCTGCAGTTCGGCAGCGAGGGTCAGGCGAAGACCATGGCGGACTGGACTCGCTCAGTCGAGTCCGGCGCTTTGCCGCCCATGCCGCCACGCCCACAGGGTATTGAGCGCAATGTGGTCGTCACGCTGTGGGACATCGGCGGGCCGCAGGACTTCATGCACGATGAAATCGCGACCGACAAGAACAACCCCACCGTCAACGCGTTCGGTCCCATCTATGCGGTGTCCGCCGGACACGGCACGATCAATGTGGTCGACCCGGTTACCAATGATGCGTACAAGGTCGTGATTCCTACCCGCGAGGACCCACGCAAGGTCGCGACGCGCTTCCCGCCTCCTGCCCGTCCCTCCAACTTCTGGGGCATGGAGCACGTGTGGGGACAGGAGAATCCTTCTGACCCGCATAATCCGATGATGGATTCGCAGGGTCGCGTCTGGAACACTTCCAAGATCCGCAATGATGAGCCGGCCTTCTGCAAGGCGGGCAGCAAGAACAAGTTTGCCGAGTACTATCCGCTGAACAACAGCTTTCGTCAGGCCTCGGTCTATGATCCCGCGACGGGCAAGTTCGACCTGATCGACACCTGCTTCGGCACCCATCACCTGCAGTTCGCGAACGATCCGGACCGCACTTTGTATTTCAACGAGCTGACCGGCCCCATGTTCGGCTGGCTCAACACGCGCCTCTATGATCTGACGCACGATGAGCAGCTGGCGCAGGGCTGGTGCCCGCAGATCATCGACACCAACGGTGATGGCAAGATCACCAAGCCATGGAATCCCGCCAACAGCAAGACACCGGATCCGAAGCTGGATACCGAAATACGCCAGTCGCTCTACACGGTGATTCCCGATCCCAATGACGGCAATGTCGCCTGGGGCGCCTCGGAAGGCCGAACTGGCGAAGAACGCGGATACATCGTGCGCCTGAATCGCGGCGTCAATCCGCCGGAGACCTGCATCTCGGAGGTTTACCGGGTTCCCAAGGGAACTCTGAATCCCCGCGGCATGGATCTGGACAGCAATGGTGTGGCATGGGTGGCGATGGCTGCCACTTCGCAGTGGGCACGCTTCGACCGCAGCAAGTGCGCGAAGACGAACGGCCCGGGCGCCGATAAGGGTGACCTGTGCGCCGAAGGCTGGACGGTGTGGCAGACGCCGGGCCCGAAGTTCAAGGGAACCCAGTACCCAAGCGATTTCCACTACTTCGGCTGGGTGGATCAGCACAATATTTCAGGGCTCGGCAAGGACACACCGATTCTGACCGGTTCAAATTCCGACTCGCTGATCGCTCTGGATCCCAAGACGGGCAAGTGGACTTATCTGCGCGTGCCGTATCCATTGGGTTTCTATCAGCGCGGAATGGATGGTCGCATTGATGACCCGGAGGCTGGGTGGAAAGGCCGCGGTCTCTATGCTAACTACGGCACGCACCTGGTCTGGCACATCGAAGGCGGTAAGGGCACCACCGGCAAGATCGTGAAGTTTCAGATCCGGCCCGATCCGATGGCGCACTGACGCGCCATCAGGTCACTACGCGGAGCAGCGTCAGACCCTCCCCCACCGGCAACATCGCGATCTCGACTCGGGGGTCGCGGTGGACATGGTGGTTGAAGTCCTTGATCGCCTGCGCGTTCTCCGAAGTCATGCGGATGACCGGGGTACGCGCCAAGCCCAGCGTGTTGTCGACCGCGATTAGGCCGCCAGGACGGATCAGGGTCAGCAGCTTCTCGAAGTAGGCGTAATAGTTCGGCTTGTCTGCGTCGATAAAGGCAAAGTCAAAGCCGCGCCGTCCGTTCTCGGCAACGGCCAGTTCGTCGAGCGTCTGCAAAGCCGGCTGGATCTTCAGCTTGATCCGGTGCGCGACGCCCGCTTCTCGCCAGAACGGCTCGCCCACATCGGTAAACGTGTGGCTGATATCGCAGGCGATCAGTTCGCCGTCGTCCGGCAGCGCCTGCGCGACCGCGAGCGCGGAATAACCGGTGTACGTGCCGATCTCGATGCAACGTCTCGCACCGATCAGCCGAACGAGCAGCGCCATGAGCTGACCCTGGTCGGGTCCGATCTGCATCTCGGCCTCCGGCCGCGGCGCCGTGGCCGCTCGCAGGCGCGCCATCACATCGGTCTCGCGTGAGGAAACCTCGAGCAGGTAGCGATACACGTCTTCGTCATGCATGGGACTGCGGGCGGTAGACATCGCGACCTCGGCGCTGCGGGAGGATGGTCAGCTTACGTGATACTGATCGTCAGCGCGGTTTGCGCGCCCGTATCATGAACTGATCTGTCTTGCCCCTGACCGCGGGGTCGAAAACATTCTTCGTGTGGTCATCATCCGAATGCGCCAGCAATGGCGATTCCGCTTCAATGACGAAGCCGGCCTTCGTGATGGCATCACGGGCCTGCATAGGCACCATTCTGTGCAGGCCCTTGTTGTCCTGACCCACCACGCCCACGTGGTCAATCACGCCGAGCACCCCACCCGGCTTCAACGCCGCATACAGTGACCGCAGAAATCCCACTGCAGCGGCCTCGCCGCCAGGCTGGTCCGCATATCCGTTGAACACATCGTGCAAATTGAGCGCCGTGATCACGGCATCCGCCTTGGCGACGATTCCCGCTTCCGCAAGCTGCACATGCACGGCTTCCGCATTGCCCAGTCGCGCAAGCAGTGCCTTTTCGGCATCGGCCTGCACGAGGAAAGCCGGATTCTGCGAGTACACCTTGCCGGCTGGCCCAACCGCAGCCGACAGCACCTCGGTAAACCAGCCGCCGGCGGCGATCATGTCGACCACCGTATCGCCGCTCTTGATGCCGAAGAACTGCACCGACTCGATGGGCTTGCGATCGGCATCCCGCGCCTTGTTCTCGGCGGGACGGTCAGGTGCGGCCAGCGCGGTGCGCATCCGCACGAGCTGCGCGTCCTGTGCGTGCGCAATTTGCGTGAACAACCCGACCAGACCCAGCATCGAAACCACTCGCAAACGCTCGATGAATTTCATACCGATGACTCCTTGCGTGATTGCCCCAGGCTCCTGATGCGATAATGCCGCCCCGCAACACAGAGCGTATCCCATGGCCAAAGCTTACTGGATCTCCTGCTACCGACAAGTTTCCGACCCCGCCAAGCTCGTTGCCTACGCCAAGCTTGCTGGCCCCGCCATAGAAGGCGGCGGTGGGCGTTTCCTGGCGCGATCCTCCGCGGTCAAGGCTTACGAGGACGGCAGACTGGACCGGACCGTGATCATCGAGTTTGATTCGGTGGAACAGGCCGTCGCCGTTCACGAAAGCGCTGGCTATCAGCTTGCCCTTGCGGCGCTGGCTGATGGAGCCGTGCGCGATATGCGCATCGTGGCCGGCGTCTAGGCGAAAAGGTCCCGCGTCAGGGTGACGGCCGCGGCGGCGGCAATGGCGCATCCCTCCATGTGGTCGATAGTGTTCACAGCAAATCAGCTTACTCCGGCAATTTCCTGCTGGATGGGGATGCCTGCCGGAACTGAGACGAGCACCATTGGATTAATCGGCATGAAGCAAAATGCGCGCGCATTCGCGCCATTAAGCGCAGGGCGAGTGGCTCGCTACCGGGGCTTCAAATTTCGATCGAGAAACTCCACGATGCTTGTATATACCTCGGCGCGGGTCTCCTCGTCCTGGATGCCATGGCCTTCTCCCTTCAGCGCGCGCCATTCGTACTTCTTGCCGCTTGCGTCCAGTGCAGCCTTCATTCTCCGGGCGTGCTCGAAGTCCGCACGCATACCGGATACACCCAGGTGCTGACGCTGCTGCAGACGCTGGAAGACGCCAACACCCCGCAGATCTCGGCCCTGATCGCTGCCCCCCGCACGAAGTACAAGTACGCGGGCTTCATCGACACGACCAACCAGCCACTGATGGCACCAGCGGTTGTTTCGGCCGTACCGATGCTGACCACGACGGCGGTTCCGGTGACTCAGACACAGGGCACCAGCACGGACTGCAGTTCGATCATCGCGGGAGACTTCTCGCAGATGATCATCGGCATCCGTCAGGACGTGCGCCTTGAAGTGCTGCGTGAACGGTATCTCGCGGACAATCTGCAGATCGCGTTCCTGGCGCACATGCGCGTGGATATGCAGGTTGAACACCCTGCAGCGTTCGCGAAGCTGATCGGCATCCGTCCGTAACAAGCCCAATGGATAGGCAGCCAAAGCGCGCTCACGCTTCCTGGCTGCCGATTCGGGCATCCGCCGCAGCAATGCGGGACACGACTCGGACCGCGCGGAGTCTCGCGGCACGTCGTGACCTTTTCAACGGAGGACATATGCACAAAGTTACAGCGCCCATGCGGGCGATGATCGTTGAATCCATACAGCGCGGTATTCGCTCACTCGCGATTCAGGCCCGGCAGTTGGAGCTGGACCGCTATCGCCTTGCTCGCGTCGCCAAGGGTTTAGACGCCCCGCAAGAGATCCGCCCGACCATTGCGCAATGAAAAACGCTGTACACGTGCTTGGCTGGCTCTTTCTTGCCCTGCTCGCGTGGCCGCTAATCACCCTGGTGGCCGCGATAGCTTCGATGGTAGCTCCGTAACAACCAAAGGATGACAACATGGGACAAGCACTTGCACCGATCATTTCAGCTGCGGGGACAACCTTCGCCGTCACGGGCACGCTTGAGGGACTCCAGGCCGTGATCCTCCACACCATCATCGTGAACCTTGCTCTTGGTTCGGTGACATTCACAGACGCCAATGGCCACACATGGGAAGCCGATGGACAGTAAGCCCCGCGCCGCGCCTCTGGTTATCCATCGTGAGCCTGAGCAGGTGCGCAATCATCGCATTGCCTCGCTGCTGCGGTTTCGCATCGGTCCACGGATCTAGGATTCCAGAAGACGCATTGGCTGGATTCCGTCACTGGTTTCCGTAAAGGGCCGTTGCATGGCTCCGTTTCTTGTCGACGGCGACGTGCTGGTAGTCGATCCTGATCTGCAACCCAAGGATGGCGACGTGGTTCGGGTGGCAATGCGCTATCACAAGTCATCGACGATGCTGGGGAACGCTGCGCGCCAGTCAGTGACACATGACGCCGTGAAGCAATACCGGAACGTGGACGGCAAGGCATGGCTCTGCAGTGCGGATGGTTCAGTCGATGCGTCCTATCACCAGATCACAGGTACGGTGGTTGCCTGGTGCCGTGGTGGCCTGGGTCTATTCACCTGGCGCAAGCGGATGGCTGGCATGGACTTCAGGCCTGACAATGGCTGAAGCTCTCTACCTGTTTCTTCTGGCCTGCGATGCGTGGTTGATCTGGCCCGGTGGGTCAGTCTTCCTGAACCTCGAAGTCATCGTCCTGCTGGAGTGGTGCTTCCCGCTTCCTCACGTCTTCGAGCAGGCGCAGCGCCGCACGCAGGTGAGACGCCGCAGTCGCCAGCTGCTGTAGCGAGACGGCTACCCGGGGCAAAGGCGGCATATCGTCCAGCACTTCGCGCAGTTCGTCGTCCAGCGAGAACGCCTCCTTCACGGCCTTGCGCGCAGCGGCGCTCATGACGCGGCCAGCTTGGCCAGTACGAATTGAATTTCAAGGATGCGATGGGATGCTTTGCCGATCAGTTGGCCGGCAGTCGGTAGCGCGCCGTCCTCCGCGACATCCTGGCGGCTCATGACTGCACCGCCACGAGGTGGTCACGCGTCAGCCAAGCGTTCGTGTTGCCGTGCTGGTCAGTCTCGACGTGGAGGCGGTAGCGGTCGCCGTCCGGGCGCTTGGCGTACTCGGCACAGATGGCGTTGATGTTGTGGCGTTCCAGCGGGATGCGCTGGGGGTGGTTGTCTGTGGGCATTTCGGTCTCCTGTATAGAAGACACCCGAAAAGGTCCCTTTACTCTCGGTGGGTAAAGATGATGGGAATCGCCCCGATTCAACTCTAACCAATTGATTAATATAGGGTATTGGCGGAAGGGGTGGGATTCACACCGCTCCGCAACCTGCTGATCTCAAGGTGGAAATTTCTGGCGGCGGATTTCGATACCCTCAGAAGTACCCTCGCCGTTCGTCGCTGGAAATTGCCACCCATGCCGGCCGAGACTGCTCTCGGCTCCAGCGGGCATCATAATCCATAACCATGAGGAGTCGTTACGAGTCACGCCCGGAGGGAGAGTTCGAACCGGGTTCGCGTGGGCGTGTGCTGCGAAATCTGCTCGGCATCCGTCACGTCCGGGAAATGGAACACGCGGAATCAGAAGCATTGGTGACGACACAGAATGCCTTGCTGGATCGATTTACGTTCAGCCATGGATTCACCGCCGCTGACATCTGTGCGATCCATCGGCAATGGCTCGGTGGGATCTACCAGTGGGCTGGCGAATATCGCGACGTGAACATCTCGAAGGGTGGATTCCTGTTTGCCGCAGCCGCGCGAATACCTCAACTCATGACTACCCTCGAACGCAACTTCTTGACGAAAGAAACTCCGTGCTCGGGGATGACACAGCAACGACTTGCCACAGCGCTTGCCAGAACACATGCCGAGCTCGTGCTGATTCACCCGTTTCGGGACGGAAACGGGCGCTGCGCGCGATTGTTGGCGTACTTGATGGCAATCCAGGCCGGCTTGCCGTCCCTGCACTTCAGCCGATTCGCTGGGCGCGGCAAGGCTGCTTATTTCGCGGCCATCCAATCCGCGCTCGACAGCGACTATGTACCGCTGGAAACCTTGTTCGCAATGGCTATCGAGCG
>JANPGU010000027.1:0-2759 GCA_031424095.1 Gammaproteobacteria bacterium | reverse complement strand
GACCAGCACTCGTCGACGTTACCGCTGCCGGAAATCGTGCGCGTGCCCGACCGATTCACCCTGAGCGTGCCACAGGCCGTATCCCGGGTAGCCTGCGCCCCGACGGGTGTAGCAACCACCCGGTAAGTGCTCTGCGACAGCGTATTGGCCGTGATCGTATAGCGGGTATTCAAACCGCCCTCCGTCTGGCAGTTGAGCGCGAGCACGGCACCGGCGTAGGTAAGGTTGGTGGTGTAGTACCGCTCCATGAACTGCGTGGCTTCGGACACGCAGGCCCGCGCCGCCGCGCGGTGCGTGCGCGTCGTGTAACTGGTGTACGCGGGTACCGCGATCGCCGCCAGGATGCCGACAATCGTCACCACGATCATCAGCTCGATGAGCGTAAAGCCGGCCTGCCTGCTGAAACGTGCATTCATGGTTGGTCGTCCTTTAATTGCGGATCTCGCGCCAGCTCAGGCGACGCGAATCCACCGATGAGCCCTGCGTGCGGATGGTCCGGGTGGTGCCGTCGTCCAGCGATACCTGCATGACGTTTTCCACGAAGATTGGCGCGTTCGGGCTGCTGTCGAAGCCGATGCCCGAGACGATCTTGAGCACGCTGCTGACACTGAGCTTGTCCGTATCATTGAACAGGCCGTCACCATTGAGATCGAAGAAGGTCTGCTCCAGTCGGCCGCCGGTGAACGGGTTGATGGCCATGATGAAGCCCCTGCCGCTGGGCCTGCAGACGTCGGTGCTGTCCGGGATGCGGCTCGTGCCGAGCAGTGCGCCACCCTGGAACTGGTTCGGCACCACCATGCGTTCGCCACTGGTCGGCAGATCCAGATACCAGCCAAGCTTGCCGGCCAGCTCGCCGGTGGTACCCGCGCTGATGGTCCGCACCGTTACACCGGAGGTAGTGGCCTGGTTTTCGACACTGCGCTGCACAAGGTTAGTACGCGTCGGCACGACGCCGGTGTCCTCGATGCCATACCAGGACTGGACCTGGGTGCTGGCCGGATCCGTGTCGGTCAGGTATTGCCCGGTGCCGAAAAACACCCAGACCTTGCTCGTCGCGGGATCCTTGCCGGCCAATGGGGCCGCCGTGATGGACTGCGCAACATTGGAAGGATCGACGGCACTGAAGATGGTGCTGACCACCGGAGTGCCACCCAGATTGGTGATCTTCAGCAGCCTGCCCTTCAGATCGCCTGCATAGACGACGTCTGCGAACCGGTCACCATTGGAGTCCCGAGCCAGCACCGCTGAGAGCCCATTGCTGCCCGCGCCGCCGGCGTCAACCGTGGACGTCGCGCCAGTGAGGACATTGATGGCAACCAGCTGCGCCTTGTCCGACGTGCTGTCCGGACCGTTGCCGATCAGCACCTTCCAGACGCCACTGGCGGTCTGGGCGATGACCGGCTTGCCGATGTTCTTGCCGAGCACGCCACCGGTGATGTCCGCATCATCCTTGTCCCACAGCAGCGTGATGCCCCCAGCAGTCGGCGTCGTCACGTCCAGGGCAAACACGCCCGGTCCGCCACGGCCCATGGTGCCAACCAGAATGGTTCTCCAGCTGGATGTGGCCGTGTCGTAGACATCCGCCACCGCGATATCGCCATCGACGAAGTACTTGTGCGCGTACGTAGGCGAAGCGTAGGTGGCGAGGCCATTGGCGATGGCCGTCTTCGGCACGAAGGCGAACACCTCCTGCCCGGTGTCTGCATTGAAGGCATGCAGCATGCCATCGTTCGCGCCCACGTAGATGATGCCCGTTCGCGCCGCCTTGGCCGCGGCAAATGTCTGGTAACTGCCGGCGCCGGGAAATCCCATCGCGGCGTTGTAAAGGTTGGGATTGGGTTTGGATACGAACACCGGCGTGGAGTTGACGATGTCGCCCAGCAGGCCCCTCACGCGGGTGCGGTATATGCCTCCCGCCGCGGATTCCTCCCTGGCCTGCTCGCCGCGGATGTAGTTCACCACATTGGCCGAACCCATTGCGGTCTGCTGTGCCGCGGTGAGATTGGCGTAAGTGAAATTCAAAAGCGTGTTGTTCGCCGGGTCATGCGTCTTGATGATGCGACTGGCCCAGTTCGCCGCAGCCAGCGATGAGGTGGCGCTGGCCGTCCAAACCGGGGTAGCCGAAAGCGAGCCGTCGGAGGCAACAGCAAAGGACTTCAGCTCACCGCTCCAGGAACTGCCGAACTGGGCCTGGAAGGTCCGGGTGTCGGTATCGAGGCGGGTCGAGTTGGCGGCCAGCGAGCTGGAGCTGCCTCCTGACTGGGCCGAGATCCTGGCGAAGGCGCGCGTCAGCGAGGTGATCATGCTCTGCGGATCGGCAACGGTGAAATAGTTGTCCGGGCGCGGCTGGCCGCCGACGGTATCGCCCGAGGTGGTCCACCATGAATTGGGGATGCTGCCGGCGGTCGCGGTGACCGGATTGAAGGTCGTTCCGTCGGGAATGTTCAGGCCACCGAATTTCGCGGCCAGGTAGTACTGGTTGTTGGGCACGTAGGTTTCGAATTCCAGCACGTCAAGCCAGTAGGTCTGCACGTTCTGGCCGCGCGGCTGGCTCGGCAGGTTGGCGATGTCCGGCCGGATGTCTTCGGTCGCTGCGTGATAGGCAAGACCCGCGATCAGGTTGCTCGCGCCATCGCCGAAAGAACTGTACAGGTTGCTGTTCAGTGCCTGCACCTTGTTGCGCTTGGCATTGGCGTCCACAGTGGTGTCGCTCGTCACTGCCGCGGGCTTGCCACCACTGGGCGCATGGCCGGAGCTGG
>JANPGU010000026.1:0-7284 GCA_031424095.1 Gammaproteobacteria bacterium | reverse complement strand
GCAACTTCCTTGGTGAACAGCAGGGCAGTGTAGCGCCGCCGGGGTTGCGTTCAGCCCGGTACCAGCACTGTGAGTTTCAAATCGGGGCGCTGCGCCACGCGCAGCGTGAACTGATCATATTCGACGCGGCCTTGTCGGGGGTGCAGCAGGCTGCGTCGCCCGCCATCGCGGGACAGCACCTGCTGCGACTTCCAGGCGGCCGCGAAATGGGTGCTGGCATCGCTCAGGTCCTGCACCAGGGTCCGGCGCACCGGGTCGTCACGCCAGGCCGCGGTGTCGGCCCGGTATTCGGCCACCAGCCGCTGTGCCCGATCATTCCAGTTCACGATGAACTTGCGCGCCGCCGGCTGCAGGAACACGAAACGCAGCAGATTGCGATCGCGGGCGCGCGCACCCAGCCACAACGCGAACAGTTCGGTCGCCGCCCGGTTCCACACCACCGCATCCCAGTGACGGTCGAGCACATAGGCGGGCGTGCGAATGACATCCACCAGCCCGCGCAACTGCTGCGGGTCTGCCTCTGCAGCGCAGGGTGACGCGGGGTCGGCGCGCGCCGCCAGCTCGAACAGGTATTCCCGCTCAGCGCGCGACAGCCGCAGGCCGCGCGCGATCGCCGCCAATGTGGGCACCGACACCGCTGTGGTGCGTCCCTGTTCGATCCAGGTGAACCAGGTGGGGCTGATGCCGCAGAGCAGGGCGGCCTCCTCGCGGCGCAGACCAGGTGCGCGCCGCCGCTGGCCGGCCGGCAGGCCGAAATCCGCCGGCAGCAGCCGATCACGCTGTGCGCGCAGGAACTCACCCAGCTGCAGGCGGGCGTCGGGGGGTTGCATGGGGTAATAGGATAACGGCTTGGCTTGTAACAGGATAGCGCGACTGCAAGGATAGCCTCACGCCATCACCCAAGCCGGAGATCAGCATGCGCACCCACACCCAGACTGTTATCGCCCAGTTTGATCCAAGGGCGCAGGCCTACCTGACCAGCGCAGTTCACGCCGCCGGCCCCGACCTGGAACAGGCCAGGCAGCTGGTGCAGCGACTCGATCCCCTGCCGGCTGCCGTGCTGGATGTCGGCTGCGGCGCCGGCCATCTCGCCTTCGCGCTGGCGCCGCATTGCACGCGCGTGGTCGCTGTCGATGCCGCGCCGGCCATGCTCACCACGGTCGCCGCCGCCGCGGCACAGCGCGGCCTGCCGCAGATCCTGGTCCAGCATGCAGTTGCCGAGAGCCTGCCATTTGCCAGTGGCAGCTTCGATCTGGTCTGCAGCCGCTACAGCGCGCATCACTGGCGCGATGTGCCCGCCGCACTGCGCGAGATGCGGCGCGTGGCCAGACCGGGCGCCACGCTGCTGCTGATCGACCTCATGGGCGACGAGAACCCTCTGGTCGACACCCACCTGCAGGCCATCGAACTGTTGCGCGATCCCAGTCATGTGCGCGACTACGCGCCGTCGCAGTGGCGCCATCTGCTGCGTGAAGCCGGTTTCGATCAGCAGCAGGATGCCTTCTGGCCCACCCGCATGCCGTTCAGCTCCTGGGTCGAGCGCATGCACACCGCGCCCGCTAGCGTGGCCGTCATCCGCACCTTGCTCGCCGATGCGCCGCAGGAGGTGCGCGCGGGGCTGGCGGTGGAAGCGGATGGTTCGTTCACGCCGCATACCGGGCTGTTCCGGGCGCGGGTCCCTGCATGCTGAGGTCCGCGGCGGCAGGCATTGGCGCTATCCTCAAGGCAGTCCTTCCAATGGCGAGGCCATGGTGCACAACGAATCCGCCCCTTATGCAGTGCTGGAAGACGCTGCGGTTCGCGCGCGCCGCTATCTGGAATTCCTCGACGACCGTTCGGTAACGCCTGAGCCTGCCGCGATCGCAGCGCTCAAGCGCCTGGATGAAGCCTTGCCTGCAGGCGCGACGCCGGCCCGCGAAGTGCTGGCCCTGCTGGACGAAATCGTTTCGCCCGCCACAATGGCCATGGCCGGCGGCCGCTTCTTCGGCTTTGTCATCGGTGGCGCATTGCCAGTGGCCGTCGCCAGCAACTGGCTCGCCACCGCATGGGACCAGAACGCAGCGCTGCACAGCCCGACGCCCGGCGTGGCGGCAGTGGAGCAGGTGGCATTGCGGTGGCTGCTCGACCTGCTCGGTCTGCCGGCGCAGAGTGCGGGCGCATTCGTGACCGGTGGCACGATGGCCAACTTCACCGCCTTGGCTGCGGCGCGGCATCGGGTGCTGGCGAATGTCGGCTGGGATGTGGAGCAGCAGGGCCTGTGCGGCTCACCCCCAGTCACCGTGATCGTCGGCGAGGAAGCGCATGCCACGCTGTTCAAGTCGCTCAGCATGCTGGGCTTTGGTCGCGCCAGGGTTGTTCGCGTGCCGGTCGATGACCAGGGCCGCATGCGGGATGAATTGCTGCCGCGGATCAAGGGTCCGACCATCGTCTGCACCCAGGCCGGCAATCTGAACAGTGGTGCTTTCGATCCGATCGAGCAGGTGTGCGAACGCGTGCAGGGCGATGGGGCCTGGGTGCATGTGGATGGCGCCATAGGACTGTGGGCGCGCGCTTCACGGCGGCTTTCCTCCCAGGTGGAAGGGCTGGAGCGTGCCGACTCCTGGGCCACGGACGCCCACAAATGGCTCAACGTGCCGTACGACTCCGGTCTGGCATTTGTCCGTGATGCGGCTGCATTGCGTGCGGCAATGGCGGTCACTGCAGCCTATCTGCCCGCCGATTCCGGCAAACGCAGTCCTTCCGACTACACGCCCGAACTGTCGCGTCGCGCGCGCGGCGTGGATGTGTGGGCGGCGCTGCGCTGCCTGGGTCGCGACGGCGTGGAGGCGATGATCGATCGGGATTGCCGCCACGCGCAGCGCTTTGCGGCGGGCCTGTCGGCTGCCGGATTCAGCATCCTCAATGATGTGCAGCTGAACCAGGTGCTGGTTTCCTTCGGCGAACCCGAAGTCACGCAGCAGGTCATTGCCACCGTACAGAAGGATGGCAGCTGCTGGTGTGGCATCACGGTGTGGCAGGGCCAGACCGCGATGCGCATCAGCGTCAGTTCATGGGCGACCACCGAGGAGGACGTGGAACTCAGCCTCATCGCCATCCTGCGCGCGGCCAGCGAGGCGGGTGCGCATTAGCGCACCCGCTGGCGGCTACTTGATGGTCGACAACCAGGGAATGAACACCTTCTTCGCGATGTCCCCGTTGTTCAGTTCCTCGTTCATGAAATGCCCATTGCCGAGGATGCCGGAGTCCTCCAGTCGCGCGAGCTTGGCCGCCGCGCCAAGCTGATTCAAGTTATGCACCGAGCAGTGCACATTGGGCGTGAACATCGGCGTGGAGTTCGGTGATACGACGAAGAGGACGGGCTTGCCCGCAAAGGCCGGCACCGTGCGAACACTGTCTTTCGGCTGCAATCTGCACGCATTCAGCCCCGGCTTCTCCACCGGCAAGGCTTCGGTAGTGATCTTCTCACCGGCCGGCAATGCCGGCTGGAAGGTGAGCAGCGGCGCCAGGTTTTCGGTAACCCCCATGGCCGGCTCGATCGCCAGTACCGCCTTCACCAGCTGCGGCCGCGCTTCCATCGCCAGCCAGCCCGATGGTCCGCCGGCCGAATGCGTCACCATGATCGCCGGACCAATCCGGTCCAGCAGCTCGCCCAGGTCTTCCTTGAGGATCGCGTTCGATACCGTCGGTCCTGCCTCGGAGCTGGCTGTGTGCTGGATGTTTTCCTTCGACTGCGGACCGCCACCACCGGGATATTGCTTGCTCTGCAGCAGGAAGGTGTTGGACATGAACTCGGTGGCGGCCGATGCACCCAGCTCGCCGTAGGCGCGGTTGTTCGGCGAGCGGCCATGCGCCGGACGATCCACGAAGTAGACATCGAAGCCCGCAGCCAGGAAGTAATCCAGCCAGCCATCGCGACCGTCCGGGGTGCCCATCCAGTCCGTAGCTTGGCCGCCGCCGCCATGCACCAGCACCAGCGGATAGGGATGACGCTTGCGGGCCGCCAGCTGATAGCCGACGTACATCTGGCCCTGGATCGTGGTGTTCGTGCCCACCGTCGTCGGACGGGCGCCAACCCAGAAAAATCCCTGGTCGCGCAGGTTGATTGCGCCAGCTTCGCCGCCGGCGGATGCGGGTGCTGCAATCAGCAGGCCCAGACTGAATAGTCCGGCGCAGGCCGCCGCGCTCCGCCATGCAGTAACGATTGATTTCATGCACTGTCCCCTGGTTCTTATCGTGTTCGATGCAGACTGATTCTATGCTCTCGCGGCGGCCCGACGAGGTCGAGGAATTTGTTGAAGGTGGCTGCCGCCAGCGGCTGCATGGTTGCGATAAGCGAAGCCGTGGCGGCGCGGATGGAGTCCTCGTCCCGCCCGATGGCCGCCGCCGCCAGCTCTTCCCGATAGGCCGGCAGGCGCAGCCAGCGCTCGATCATCGCGCCGTCCGCCTCCAGGTGGAACTGGAAGCCATAGGCGTTGTGCCCGAACCGGAATGCCTGCTGCTCGCAGGTCCCGGTGCGCGCCAGTTGCACGGCACCGGCAGGCAGGTCGAAGGTGCAGCCATGCCACTGGAACACCGGCGCCTGCTCGCCCAGCGTGCCCAGCACCGGATCCTGCCTGCCATGCGCCGTCGTGACGAGGTCATACCAGCCGATCTCGTGCTGCGCATGCCGCCGCACCGGCGCGCCCAGCACATGCGCCAGCAACTGTGCGCCCAGGCAGATGCCAAGCACGGGCTTCCCCTGATGCAGCGCGGCTTCAATCGCCAGCAACTCGGTCTTCAGGTGTGGATAACGCGCCTGGTCTGCCACATTCATCGGGCCGCCCAGCACGATCAGGCCCTGGTATCGCTCGACGTTGGGCTGCGCATCGGGATGGCGCTGGAAATTGTGGAAGCGGATCCGATGGCCGCGCATGCGGATGCGTGCATGCAGGGTGCCGAGTGGTTCGGCAGCAACGTGTTGGAAGACCATCAGGCGCGACATGGGTAACGCACGATAGTCAGCCGCGCGCTAAATGTCAGCAACATCCTACGGTGGGAAACACCCTCACCACCTGTCGCCACAGGTGAACAGTTCATTTAATGGCCCCTGGCGAGACATCCCAATAATTTTTCAGGAGAGAGCAATGAACTTCATCATTTGGCTGATCGTTGGCGGCGTGATTGGCTGGATCGCAAGCATGATCATGCGCACCGATGGCCAGCAGGGCATCCTGCTCAACATCGTGGTCGGCATTGTCGGTGCGTTCCTTGGCGGCATCCTGATCAGCCCGCTTATCGGTGCAGGCACCATCAACAACTCCGGACTCACGGTGGGAACCTTCGTTGTCTCGCTGGCTGGTGCAGTGATCCTGCTGGCCATCGTCAACATGTTCCGTCGCGGTCGCTCGCGCTAGATCTTCGCCTGACGCGGATCTGTTTGAAGCAGGTCCTGTTCCGCGGCCATGTGGCTGCGGAACGCGCCAGGCGCAAGTAACATGGGAATCGTAATCTGGTTCGTCGTCGGCGGCGTGCTGGGCTGGATGGCCAGCATCATTGCGGACAACGACCGTCAGCACAGCGTTGCGGTGAACGTGCTGGTAGGCGTTACCGGCGCCTTGATCGGCGGCATGCTGATCAGCCCGCTTGTGGGCGCGGGTGACATGGACAATTCCGGTCTCAGTTTCCCCAGCTTGCTGATCGCTGTCTGTGGCTCCGCAATCCTGCTGGCACTGGTCAGCCGGATGCGCCGCAGCCGGGTGAAGGCCCGACGCTGATACCTGGCCAGCCCCGCAGACTTCTGCAGGCACTTATGAAATTACTTTACTAGTAGACTAGTAAAGTAGTAATCTCTCTCCACCCCGCCAATCGAGGCCTGGGACGGAGAATTCCGCATGATCCACGTAGAAAACCTGGGATTCCGCTACAAGCGCCGCGGCAATGCCCTGTTCTCGAACCTCAACCTGCACCTGCCTGCGGGCACGCTGTGCGGCCTGCTGGGCGCCAACGGCGCCGGCAAGAGCAGTCTGCTGAAGATCCTTGCGGGTCTGAGCTTTCCGCAGCATGGCGAGTGCAGGGTGCTCGGCCACGAGCCGGCCCAGCGCACCCCCGAATTCCTGGCAGACATCTTTCTGTTGCCGGAAGAGTTCCAGCTGCCGGCCATCGAGGCGAGCGCCTACGCGGAGCGCTTCGGATCCCTGTATCCGCGTTTCAACCGCGAGCAGTTCGAGCGCCTGCTGACCGAGTTGCAGGTGCCGCGTCCGCAGCAGCTGAATACGTTGTCGCAGGGCCAGAAGAAGAAGGTCCTGCTCGCATTCGGACTGGCGACCAATGCCCGGCTGCTGATCATGGACGAACCCACCAACGGTCTGGATATACCCAGCAAGAGCCAGTTCCGGCGCCTGCTGATCGATCACTTCGACGCCGAGCGCAGTTTCCTGATTTCCACCCACCAGGTGCATGACCTGCAGGGCCTGATCGATTCCGTGATGGTGCTGGCGCAGGGCGAGATCCTGCTGCATGCCACGGTCGAAGCGCTGGAATCGCGGCTGCAGATCACCGTTGAACCCACGGCACCAGACGATGCGCTCTATGCAGAGAAGTCGCTGGAAGGCTTCAAGGTGATCCGCGAGAACGACGGCCGGCAGGAAAGCCGGCTGGACCTGGAGCTGATGTTTGGCCTCGTAACCACCGGTCCGGTGAAAGTACGTGAGTTGTTCCGCCCGGAGGCACGCGCATGAGCCAGTTTTCCCTTTCCCGCTTCACGCGGGTCATGCAGAACGACGCACTGCGAATCGCGAGGCCCGTCATCTTCGGCACGCTGGCATTGCTGGGTCTTACAGTCCTGCTTTACCTGACCAATTTCACGGCAGGGCAGGTGTCGGATCCTCCCATTCATGCGGTGCTGTTCGGCATCTTCCTGCTGGGGACAGGCCTCATCTTCACCAGCATGGCTTTCCAGGACATGCACCACCCGCTGGAGCGCTATCAGTACCTGATGCTGCCCTGTTCGAACATCGAGCGCTTCCTGAGCCGTTACCTGCTCACCGGTCCGCTGTTCATCCTCTATGTAGTGGTCGCGTTCACTGGAATGGACTGGCTGGGCAACCTGCTCACCGACGCCTGGAAAGGTGCACGCGAGCCGCTGTTTTCGCCATTCTCCGTGCCGGCACTGGTGTTGATGCGCGTCTACCTCGGTGTGCACACCGTCATGCTGACCGGCGCGATCTGCTGCCGCTCCTATGCCCTGATAAGGACCGCGCTGTCGCTGCTGTTGATGCTCGTAGGCCTGGGGGCGACCGGCTACGT
>JANPGU010000025.1:0-1661 GCA_031424095.1 Gammaproteobacteria bacterium | reverse complement strand
GGTGAGACCCGGCGCGGCCAGCGCAAGGTCGAGCTGCGTGGTGGCCAGCATCAGGTCGCCGCTGGCGATATGCAGCTCCGCCATGTAGAAGTAGGCATCGCCGGTGTCTCCGGCCGCGCTGGCGGCCAGCGCAATCAGCTTGATCTGTTCAGGAGCGGGTGAAACTACATTGAACAGATCGAGCAGCAGCTGGTGTGCCTTGCGTGCTTCGCCCTCATCCAGCAACGCCTGACCATAGCGGACAGTGAGCGGCAAATTGCGCGGCGAGAGTGCGAGTCCACGTTCGAAGGTGGCGAAGGCCTCCTTCTTCTGCGCAGCGGCGAGCTGCGCCTGCGCCAGGGCGCTGTGCAGCAATGGCAGCTGCGGCTGTGCCTCCACCAGTGGCTTCAGCAGCGCGATCGCTGTGGCCGGGCTGCCGGATTTCAATTCTGCGAGTGCCGCGCCGTATTTCAGCGCTGCATCGGCGGGAGCGGTCGCGCGCATGCTGTCGTAGTAGCGCCGCAGATCGGCGTCGCTGGCGCTCGCAACCACACGTACGCGCTCCCTGATGAAGGCGTAACTCGCGGTGTCTGGAATGTGTGGATACGCCGGCATCGACGCGACGCGTGCGCGCGCCTCGGCCAGTCGCACCGTATCCACGGGATGGGTCAGCAGCAAGGAAGGAATCTCTTCTTCGCCAGCGCCGCTCTGGCGCATCATCGCCGCGAAGAAGCCGGGCATGCCATTGGCATCGAAGCCAGCCGCAGCCAGAAAGCCGATACCGACCCGATCGGCCTCATGCTCTTCCATGCGCGTGAAATTGATCTGCTGCTGCATGGCCGCGCCCTGCGCAATGGCAATGATGCCAGGCATGGCTTCGGCGTTGCCGGTGACAGCGCCCACGAGGATCGCGCCAAGCATGGCTGCCAGTGACGTGATGCTGCTGCGGCTCTGCGCCTGCACGGCGCGTGCAATGTGCCGCTGGACCACGTGGCCGATTTCGTGCGCCATTACGCCGGCCAGCTCCGACTCGGTATTGGTGAGCAGCATGAGGCCCGTATGCACGGCGACGAAGCCGCCCGGCAATGCAAACGCGTTGATGCTCCGGTCGCGCACGGCAAAGAAGGTCAGGCGCTGTTCGCCTTCCTGTGCCTCGACACCGATCCGGCCGCCCAGTGTCTGCAGGTAGTCGGTGGTTTCCGGATCTTCCAGCATCAGGTTTTCATTGCGTAGGTCGCGCATGATCATGCGGCCGATCTGGTATTCGTCGGCGCGGCTGATGATCGAATCGGCCGTGCTGCCCAGATCCGGCAATGAACTCTGTGTGGGCGGCGGACGCAGCGGCACATCGGCAGAGGCGCGCTGCTGCGCGCCTGCGGAAGCCGCAGCCAGCGCCAGGAGCACGGCGGCCAGAATGCGGGGATTGGCGCTGCGGGATTTCACGGCTTTCGATCTGACCACGGTCCGGCGCTACAGTTCAGAGAATATTTGAAGCCTGGTCCGCCAGCCGCGAGCGCTCGCCGCGCTTGAGCGTGATATGGCCGGAATGCGGCCAGCCGCGGAAGCGGTTGACCACATAGGTGAGGCCCGAGGTGGTCTCGGTGAGGTAGGGCGTATCGATCTGCGCGATATTGCCCAGGCAGACCATCTTCGTGCCTGGACCGGCGCGGGTCAGCAGCGCC
>JANPGU010000024.1:0-4908 GCA_031424095.1 Gammaproteobacteria bacterium | reverse complement strand
GGCGCGGTGCTGCTGCTCGCCGGCCTGCGCGTCATCACGGCGCGCAATCCGGTGCACGGCGCGCTGTGGCTGGTGCTCGCCTTCTTCACCGCCGCGGCGCTGTGGCTCCTGCTGCGCGCCGAGTTCCTGGCGATCGTGCTGGTGCTGGTCTATGTCGGGGCCGTGATGGTGTTGTTCCTGTTCGTGGTGATGATGCTCGACATCAACCTCGAAGAGCTGCGCAGTGGCTTCACCAGACATCTGGCGCTGGGTGTCGCAACCGCGCTGGTTCTCTTCCTGGAGATCGTGGGCGTGGTGGTGGCAAAGGGCGTTGGCTCGAACATCGATGCGAAAGCTGGCATGGCGCCCTCCGATCCGCAGATCAGCAACGCTACCGAGCTGGGTACGGCGCTGTACACCAAGTACATCTATCCCTTCGAACTCGCCGCCGTGCTGCTGCTGGTGGCCATCGTTGCCGCCATCGTGCTGACCATGCGGCATCGCAAGGGCCTGAAGGTGCAGGACATTGGAGCGCAGGTCGCGACCCGGAGCGGCGACCGTCTGAAGGTGCTCAAGATGAATGCGGAGAAGCGCGAATGATCACGCTGCAGCAGATGCTGTTCCTCTCTGGCGCGCTGTTTTCCATCGCCGTGGCCGGCATCTTCATCAACCGCAAGAACATCATCCTGCTGCTGATGTGCATCGAGCTGCTGTTGCTGTCCGCGAACTTCAATTTCGTGGCCTTCTCGCGCTACCACGGCAACATCGACGGCCAGGTATTCGTGTTCTTCGTGCTGACCGTGGCGGCCGCCGAGGCAGCCATTGGTCTGGCCATCCTGGTGGTGCTGTTCCGCGAGCGGAAGAGCATCAACGTCGCCGAAATCAGTTCGCTCAAAGGTTAGTGCAGTGGTCCTGAATTCCTCTCTGCTGCTGGCCATTCCGCTGCTGCCGCTGGTTGCGGCAGTGATCGCCGGACTGTTCGGCCGGTTCATCGGCCGGACCATGGCCGCGACGGTGACGATCGCCGGCGTGGCGGCCTCGTGCCTGCTTTCCATCCTGGTCTTCAAGCAGCATGTTTTCGACGGCGCGCCGGTGTTCAATGAAGCGGTCTATACCTGGCTGGTCAGCGACGGCATCCGGATGCAGATCGGCTTCCTGATCGATCCGCTGACCGTGATGATGATGGTGGTGGTCACCTTCGTATCGTTGTGCGTGCACGTCTACACCATCGGCTACATGCACGAGGATCCGGGCTACCAGCGGTTCTTCAGCTATATCTCGCTGTTCACCTTCGCCATGTTGATGCTGGTGATGTCGAACAACTTCCTGCAGTTGTTCTTCGGCTGGGAAGCAGTGGGCGTGGTGTCGTATCTGCTGATCGGGTTCTGGTATACCAGGCCATCGGCCATCTTCGCCAACATGAAGGCCTTCCTGGTCAACCGGGTGGGCGATTTCGGGTTCCTGCTGGGCATTGCCGGCGTGGTCTATTTCACGGGCTCACTGCAGTACAGCGACGCCTTTGCCGCGGTCGACAAGATCGCCGCGCACAGTTTCGAGATCTTCGGCGGCCATCTGTGGAACTCGCTGACCGTCATCTGCATCTGCCTGTTCATCGGCGCCATGGGCAAGTCGGCGCAGATGCCGCTGCATGTGTGGCTGCCGGATTCGATGGAAGGTCCGACCCCGATCTCGGCGCTGATCCACGCCGCCACGATGGTGACCGCCGGCATTTTCATGGTGGCGCGCATGTCACCGCTGTTTGAAGGATCTGACGCCGCCCTCAGCTTCATCCTCTTCATCGGTGCGACCACCGCTTTGTTCATGGGCTTCCTCGGCATCATCCAGAACGACATCAAGCGCGTGGTGGCCTATTCCACGCTTTCGCAGCTGGGCTACATGACCGTGGCGCTGGGCGTTTCCGCCTATTCGGCAGGCGTGTTCCATCTGATGACCCATGCCTTCTTCAAGGCACTGCTGTTCCTTGGCGCCGGCTCGGTGATCATCGGCATGCACCACGACCAGGACATCCGCAACATGGGTGGCCTGCGCAAATACATGCCGATCACCTGGATCACCTCGCTGATCGGATCGCTGGCATTGATCGGCACGCCGTTTTTCTCGGGGTTCTATTCCAAGGACAGCATCATCGTGGCCGTGGAGCACAGCAATCTCGGCTGGGTTTCAGGCTATGCCACGTTTGCCGTGCTGGCCGGCGTGTTCGTGACGGCTTTCTACAGCTTCCGCATGTATTTCATGGTGTTCCACGGCAAGGAGCGCTTCCGGCACAAGCCATTCCCCGGCGAGCACGACCATGCGGACGCGCATGGGCATGTCCACGTGCATGAGCCGCATGAAAGTCCGGCGGTGGTGTGGGGGCCGCTGGTAGCGCTGGCCATTCCCTCCGTGGTCATCGGGTTCTTCGCCATCGGTTCGATGCTGGGCGGAGACTTCTTCCACGGTGCGATTTTCATCGACCTGGAGAAGCATCCGGCCATGGAGCACGTGGCGGAAGAAGCCGCGCATGCGGGCGAGATGGGCCTGCATGCCATCCTGACCCCGCCGTTCTGGCTGGCGCTGGCGGGTGTGGGGGCTGCATGGCTGCTGTTCCTGAGGCGCCCTGACATGGGCACCGCGATTGGCGGCAAGCTTGTGCCCCTGCGCAAGCTCCTCGAGAACAAGTACTTCTTCGACTGGTTCAACGAGAACGTGCTCGCGCGCGCCAGCCGGGGCCTTGGTCTTACCCTGTGGACCGCCGGCGACAAGTGGATCATCGATGGCGCGCTGGTCAACGGTTCCGCGCGTGGCGTGGGCTGGCTTTCCAGCTTGGTGCGCCGCGTTCAGACCGGCTTTCTGTATACCTATGCCTTCTGGATGGTGATTGGCCTGGCATTGCTGCTGGGCTGGTTCCTCGTGGCTGCGCGCTAGGAACTGACCATGCTCAATACTTCGCTACTCTCGATCCTGATCTGGCTGCCGATCCTCGGCGGTGTGCTGGTGCTGCTGCTGGGTGACAAGCGGCTGGACGCAGCCCGTTGGGCGGCGCTGCTCACCGCGATCGCCACGCTCGCGTTCAGCATTCCGCTTTACATGGGCTTTGACGGCAGCACTGCCACCTACCAGTTCCAGCAGAACCTGGCCTGGATCCCGTCCTTCCATGCCAATTACCACCTGGGTGTGGACGGCATCGCGCTGCCGCTGATCCTGCTGACGGCCTTCATCACGGTGCCGGTGATCATCGCCGCATGGACGTCGGTCACCAAACGCGTCGCGCAGTACTTCGCTGCCTTCCTGATCATGGAAGGCCTGATGATCGGCGTGTTCGCGGCCATGGACGCGCTGCTGTTCTACTTCTTCTGGGAAGCGATGCTGATCCCGATGTTCCTGATCATCGGCATCTGGGGTGGCCCGCGGCGCATCTACGCCACGATCAAGTTCTTTCTGTACACCTTCCTCGGCTCGGTGTTCATGCTGGTGGCGCTGATCTACATGTACCTGCAGACGCAAGACTATTCGATCGCATCGCTGCAGGGCATGCCGCTCACATTGGTGGAGCAACGCTGGATCTTTCTCGCTTTCCTCGCGGCCTTCGCGGTGAAGGTGCCGATGTGGCCGGTGCACACCTGGTTGCCCGATGCGCACGTCGAGGCGCCCACCGGTGGCTCGGTGGTGCTGGCGGCCATCATGCTGAAGATGGGCGGCTATGGCCTGCTGCGCTTCGCGCTGCCCATCGCGCCTGATGCCGGGCGTGAACTGGACTGGATCATCATCTCGCTGTCGCTGATCGCCGTGGTGTACATCGGCTTCGTGGCGCTGGTGCAGCAGGACATGAAGAAGCTCATCGCCTATTCATCGATCGCGCACATGGGCTTCGTGACGCTGGGCTGCGTGCTGGCCTATGACATCGTCGCTGCCACCGGCTCGACGGCGGGGGCGGGCATGGGCCTCGATGGCGCCATGGTGCAGATGATCTCTCACGGCCTGATCTCCGGCGCCATGTTCCTGGGCGTGGGCGTGATGTATGACCGCGTGCACAGCCGCGAGATCAGCGCTTTTGGCGGCGTTATCAACACCATGCCGATCTTCGGCGCATTCATGGTGCTGTTTGCCATGGCGAATTCAGGGCTGCCCGGCACATCAGGTTTCGTCGGTGAATTCCTGGTCATCCTCGCGGCCTTCAAGGCGAACTTCTGGTACGCCGCGCTGGCCGCCACGACGCTGATCCTCGGCGCCGCCTACACGCTGTGGCTGGTCAAGCGGGTAATCTTCGGCCCCGTCGCCAACGACAACGTGGCGCAGCTCACCGATGTGAACGGCCGCGAGTTCCTGGTGCTGGGGGTGCTCGCCGTGGCGGTGCTGCTGCTGGGCCTCTGGCCGGCGCCGCTGCTCGATGTGATGCGCGGCACGATTGAACACCTGACTCAGCAGATCCTGGCCACCAAGCTATGACCCCTTATTCCCCTTCGGAAATCGCGCTGGCACTGCCTGAGATCTACCTCACCGGCGCTATCTGTCTGGTGCTGCTGTTCGACCTGTTCTTCGCGGCGAAGAACCCGGGGCGCACGGCAACCCTGACGCTGCTGGTGCTGGTGGTCGGTGCCGCCCTCACCTGGCAGCAGGGGGTCGAGCAGAGGTCCGTGATCTTCCACGGGCTCTACGTGGCCGACCGCCTTTCGTCCCTGCTGAAGATGGCCGCGTTCCTGTTTGCGGCGCTGGCGCTGTTCTACAGTCGCGACTATCTGGCGCGACGTGGACTGCAGAAGGGCGAGTTCTATGTGCTGTCGCTGAGTGCGCTGCTGGGCGTGCTGGTGATGGCCTCGTCCGCGAACCTGCTGACGATCTATGTGGGCGTAGAGCTGCTGTCGCTGTCGCTGTATGCCATCGTCGCCTTCGATCGTGACTCCGGCATCGCTGCCGAAGCGGCGATGAAAT
>JANPGU010000023.1:0-2623 GCA_031424095.1 Gammaproteobacteria bacterium | reverse complement strand
GGGGCAAGGCGTCAGCCGGCAATCATCCCTGGCTGTCGAACTCCCCCGATGCGACCTGTGATTCCGCCCTGCTGCGGGCCGCCTGCTGAATCGACTCGTCCAACTCGTCATCCAGGTGGTCACTGCACACCGTGCGCAGGTCTTCGATGACGGCACGGATCGCGCCCAAGGCAACCCGCATGTTGTTGCGCGTGTCGTTGTCCTGGGACTGAAGCTTCCTGGCTACCGACTCCAGCAGGCTGTTGGTGTCGGACAGCCTCGCCCTCAGGTTGTGGACGCGATCGCGCGCATGTTCCTTTTCAAGCGGGCTCATGGACTCTCTCCGGGCGTTTCCATGGCGGTAACTGGCCATATCGTCGCGCTGTGCAGTCTCGTTTCGGAACGGCGCCGGGGTCAGTGCGGCATCGCACAGACGCTCCGCAACACCGGCGGCAGTATGTGCTGGGCTAGCTATAAGGACTCTTCAGCTAGGGTTGATTGCTTCATGGATATATGGGATACCCAATGGCTGGCGGGTTACGGCACCTGGATACCGCTTGGGGTAGCCGTGAGTGCCTGCGTGTTGTTCTGGCTGGCGAGAAGACACAAGAAATAGGTTTCAACCGCTGTCACTGGGGGTAATGACCTACAGACAACGCCACAGCCCGACCGCATCGTGACGAGTGGTAATACGCCTCGCATCGATTTTCCATCGCTGGCTCAAGTGGCCGCTCATCGCCCTGGCAGCCGTGTTCGTGTTGTTGCTGGCCATCGTGACTGGCACCGTGGCCCTGGTCGACGCCGGCTATTTCCACGAACCCATTCGCAGACTGCTGGTCGCGAAAGCCCATCGTGAAATCCGGCTGGGACACTTCGACACGCGGCTGCTCTCCTGGCATCCCTCGCTGACGGCCACCGGTGTGGTCGTCCACAATCCGGCCTGGATGCCTGCTGGAATTCTGGCCGAATTCGACCAGGTATCGCTTGCGCTGGCGACACCGACGCTGGCCGAACCGCTGCGCTTTCGTCGCCTGAAACTGCAGGGCGCGACCTTCAATCTGCTGCGCGACGCATCGGGCAAGGCCAACTGGCGCGCCACATCAGGGCGCATGAGCCAGCAGGGACCACCACTGCTGGCCAGCCTCGACGTTGCCGATGCCCGGCTGCATCTGCGCGATGCACGGCGCCATCTCTCCTTCGACGGGAAGCTCAATGCCGCGGGCAGCGGTGCCGACTACCTGCGCATTGACGCCGCCGGCCGGTTGAACGGGAGACCGGCCACCTTGAGTGTTGTTGCAGAGCCGCTGGCATCCGCACGGCGCGACACGCCGTATCAATTCCGCTTCGAGGCAAAGTCCAGCGACTCAATCGTTACCGGCCACGGCGCGCTGGCCCGTCCGTTCGACATGCGCCGCTTGCAGTCGACACTGGCGGCACATGGTGACGACCTGAAAGACCTGTATTTCCTGACCGGCTTGAACCTTCCAGACACAGGGCCCTTTCGCGCCTCGGCCAATATGCAGCGCACCAACATGAAGTTCAACTTCACCGAGGTGCAGGGAAAGTCCGGTGGGACCGACATCGCCGGCACGGTATTCCTCGACTCCACCAGTGAGCACGCACAGCTCACCGCCGAGCTTCAGTCCGCACGGCTGCGTTGGGCAGACTTCGGCAAGAAGGCAGCGAATCGGGCGCCAGTGCGGAAGAAGGGCCAGCGATTGCTCCCCGACACACCGCTGCTGCTGTATGCGCTGCGACGCACGGATTCACGGGTGAGTTACCGGGCCCGCAGCGTCGCGCTGGGCAAACTCAAGCTCCACTCACTGGCAGCGACCCTGAAGGTGGATCACGGCGTACTGACCGTCGCACCGTTGTCGGCGAAATTCGCAGACGGAAACTTGCACGGGCAATTCAAGTTCGACGGATCGAAGGCTATGGCCGCTACACGACTGACCATGGACATCGACGGCCTGCAGCTCAGCCAGTTCGGCAGGAATCGCGAGCAGCCACCGCTCAAGGGCCTGCTGCGCGCAAAGTTGCGACTGAGTGGCAGGGGACGCACTGTGCATGAGATTGCCGCGGGTGCCGACGGTTCGATCGCCGCGATCCTGCCGCAGGGCGAGATCCGCGCCTCGCTGGCGGAACTGGGTGGCATCGACTTTCGCGGCCTGGGGCTGATGCTGTCCGGCAAGAAGTCGATGATTAACCTGCGCTGCGCAGTGGTTGCGCTGGATCTTGCTGATGGCAAGCTCAAGTCAAAGGCCCTGGTCGTAGATACCGAGCCGGTACTGATCACGGGGGCAGGAATGCTCGATCTGGACTCCGAGGCGCTGGATTTCCAGTTCCGCGGCCACCCCAAACACGTCAGGCTGCGACTGCGCACAGCGCTGGTCGTGCAGGGGACCCTGGCGGAGCGCGCGGTCGGACTCAAAGCCAGCAGCACCCTCGCCCAGACTGGCGCCAGCGTGGTTCTCGGCGTGCTGCTCACGCCGCTGGCGGCCATCGCGGCATTCGTCGATCCCGGCCGCGCACAGGATGCCGACTGCGCGGCGCTGATCAAGTCGCGCGGCTGACCGGCCGCCGCTTTCAGAGCATGCGCTCCCAGATCACCCAGAAACGCACGCGCAGCTTCTGCTTGAGCGGG
>JANPGU010000022.1:0-46907 GCA_031424095.1 Gammaproteobacteria bacterium | reverse complement strand
GGCTGCGGGGGCGGTGGGGGGGTAAATGGCGATGCTGGTGCGGCCGCTGGTGGGGGTGCCGCCGGGCCTGCCGGTGGTGGCGCGGGGCCGGGCGCCACCAGCGGCCGTGACGGCAGTGGCCGATGCAGTGGTTACCGATGCGGCGGCTGGCCTGTTACCCGTGCCAGCACCAGTTGCCGCAGAGCCGGTGCTTGAAACTTCGCTGCCGCAGGCATTGCAGGCAGGTGCGGCTGCACTGACTGCAGGCCAGCCGGCAGTTGCGAAAGCAGCATTCCTGCGTGCCCAGGCTATGGATGCCGGCAATCAGCAAGCGCAGCGCGGACTCGAGCAGGCTGCCGCGCTGGAAAAGCTGCTCTCGGCATTTGCTGCGGCAACCCGCGTCGAAGCGCGCGGCGATCTGGCTGCCGCGCAGGCGCAGTACCGCGCTGTGCTGAAACAGCGCGCCGATTTCCAGCCCGCACAGGCAGCCCTGGCGCGCGTGCTCGCGCGGCAACGTGCCAATGAATTCGAAACGCTGCTGACAACGGGCGCCGAAGCGCTGAGTCAGGGACAGTTGCGCGCTGCCGAGTCTGCGTACACGCGCGCCGCCGCATTGAATCCCGCCGACCCCCGCGCGCTGGACGGCCAGGCGCGACTGGCGGAAGTCAGAACCAGTCAACGCAATGCCCAGGATCTTGCGGCCGGCGTTGCGCTGGAGCGTGGCGAACGCTGGGATGAAGCAGTCGCGCACTATCAGGCCGTGCTGGTGCGCGACCCGAAGCTGCTGTTCGCGCAGGATGGCCAGGCGCGCGCAACCCGGCGCGTGCTGCTCGATCGCGAACTGCAGGATTACCTGGACCGACCGGAGCGGCTGTCGGCAGCTGCCGTACGCATGGCAGCGGAGCGCGCACTGGCACGCAGCGATGCGACCACGCCGCACACTGCGCGCCTTGGCCAGCAGGTCGCGCAGCTCAAGGTTCTGTTGCGCGCCCTGGCAACGCAGGTGCGTGTGGCCATCACCTCCGACAACAGCACCGAAGTCAGCATGACGCAGCTCGGCAAGCTCGGCGTGTTCCTGCTGCGCGAGGTGGAATTGCCACCGGGCCGCTACACCATCATCGGTCGCCGCGATGGCTTCCGTGATGTGCGGCTGGAACTTGATATCGCCTCCGGGCAGCAGGCCGCGGCGCTGGCCGTGCAATGCACGGAACGCATCTGATGCAGGTTTCCACTTGAGTTCGGCGCTGATCCGCGAGCCGCTGGGGCAGCGCGAGGTGCAACTGCCGCTGACAGTGGGCGGCGCTGGCACGGACCTGCAGCTGCCCGGCGTGATCGCGCTGCCGGTGCGCATCGAGGCCATTGGCCAGCAGTGGACCCTGCACTGCGCAGGCGACGCCATGCTGCAGGTCAATGGCAGCCCGCAACACGCGCCGCTGCCGCTGGCCGACGGCGATGTGGTCCGCCTCGGTGATGCATTGCTCACGCTGTACCCGGCGGCTGCGCGCATCGAGGTTGATCATCTCGCCGGCAATGCCACGGTTGCGCCCATGCAGCGGCAGGTGCTGCCTGGCGAGGAAGTGCTGGCCGGTGTGCGCGAGATCGTTGCGGCCGGCTTCGATGCGGCGGTTTCCAATGCCACCATGATGCTGCCAGCGCGACGGCGCAGTGTCACGGCGCGCTGGCTGCTGCTGCCCCTGCTGCTGCTGATCGCCATCGCGGGGCTGCTGTTCACGCTGGTGCCGGTGTCCGTGCAGCTCACGCCGACAGCCACGCGCGTCAAGGCGCAGGGCTGGCTCAACTGGCGCGCCGGCGATCGCGTCTTCCTCCTGCCCGGTCGTCGCACGCTGGATTTCAGTCATCCGGGTTATCGCAGCCAGCGCATCACGCTCGATGTCACGCGCGCGCTGGCGGACGCGACAGCGCTGCCCATCCAGCTCGCGCTGCTGCCCGGCGTACTTGCAGTGGATACCCACGGCGAGACTGCCGAATTGCTGGTGGATGGCCGATCGGTCGCCAGGCTGCCGGGTGCAGTGGAGCTCGAGCATGGCGCGCGCGACCTCATCGTGCGCGCACCGCATCGCATCGATTTCGTGACGCGCATGGAGATCGAAGGCGGTGGTCGCAGGCAGGCGCTGGAAGTGCGCCTGCAGCCGGCATCTGGCTGGCTGTTGCTCGATACGCTGCCCGCCGCGGCCCGCATCAGTGTGGATGGTGAATTCCGCGGCACGGCGCCGCTCAAGCTGGAGCTGGATTCAGGACTGCGCAACCTGTCGATCATCGCCGCGGGCCGCCGCGGCTGGAACAGCCAGATCGCGATCATCGCGGGACAGACACTGGACCTGGGGCGCATCGACCTCGCAGTGCCGGCGCCGGTTGTGTTGCAGGCCACTGCTGTAGCGGCCGCGCTCGAGCCTGCGGCGGCAGCGACCTCCGCGGCAGGCGCGGCGATCATCGACGCGCCGAAACCGCCGGCCGCGCGGGTGCAGAGCGCATTGCTCGGCGCATTGCGGCTGCTGCCTGCCGGCAAGTATCTGCAGGGCAGCGACCGGCGCGAACAGGGACGCCGCGCCAACGAAGTGCAGCGCATGGTTACCTTGAGCCGCGCCTTCTATCTTGCAGAGACCGAAGTGAGCAACGCGCAGTTTCATGTTTTCCGCGCCACCCATGCCGCCGGTGTCGCGCTGGAGAAATCCTTGGACCTCGACAACCAGGCCGTCAGCAACCTGAGCTGGAACGACGCCGTGGAGTTCTGCAACTGGTTGTCGCTGCGGGAAGGCCTGCCGGCCGCATATGAGCGGCGCGATGGCCGCTGGCAACTGTTGCAGCCGGTCAATCAGGGCTACCGCCTGCCCACCGAAGCGGAGTGGGAATATGCCGCGCGTTACGTGGATGGCCAGCGCTGGCAGCGTTATGCCTGGGGGGATGCGGTGCCCCCGCCGTCGACTGCGGCGAATCTGGCCGGACAGGAATCGCTGCCGACACGACCCGGGCCGGATGTGCGGCTGGCTGCAGCATTGCCCGCGTATCGCGACGAGCATGCCGTGATTGCGCCGGTCGGCAGCTATGCGCGCTCGCCCGCCGGGTTCTTCGATCTGGGCGGCAATGTCTCGGAGTGGATGCATGATGTCTATGCCTCACTGCCGGAGTCCGCGCCCGTCACGGATCCGATGGGTCCGTCGACCGAGGGTCCGCACAGCATTCGCGGACCCAGCTGGCGCACCGCAGCCATCGCGCAGCTGCGGCTGGCCTGGCGTGAACGTGCGCTCGAACCCGCGCAGACTGTCGGCTTTCGTGTAGCGCGCTATGCGGAGGGAACACCATGATTCGTGATCGACGCTGGTTGTGGTTGCTGGCCGCGTTGCCGCCGCTGCTGTTGCTGCCGCTGCATGCGCAGGACAATGCACAGGTTCCACCGCAACCCCAGCCGCGGGAGACAACATCTCCTGCTCCCGCTCCTGCATCCGCGCCCGCAGCAGAAGCCACGTCCACCGATGCGCCTGATCCCACCGAAGAACGCGTGTCCGCTGACAACAACCTGAGCTTCCCGGTGGATATCTAGCGGTGTACGGCGCGGACTGCAACGACCGGCTGCTGGGCTGCGCTGCAGATGGCGTCATGCTTGGCAGCGTCACGCCTGCTGGCGTCGCGCGCGAGGGTCCGCAGGGCGTGCAATCGCTGGTGCAGGCCCTGAGCGCGCAGCTCAATGCCGACAATGTTGATGCGCTGTGGGTGGCGGTGCCACCGCAGGCCGGGAATTCCGTCCTTGGTGAATCGCTGCGGCAGCTGCGCACCGCGGGTTTCGCGGTGCAGGGATTCGTCGATCGTGCGACGGTGCTGGCGGCCTGGCTGCGGCGGCCCGGACACTGCGCCGTGCTCGATCTTGCGCGGCACGGGGTTTCCATCAGCCTGGTACAGAACGATGGTGCGTCCGCAGCACTGCGTCGCACGGTGGCGCTGCCCGGTGGCGAAGCGGCGCTGCACGCGGCGTGGCTCGACCTTGCGGCCGGCACGCTGGTGCAGCAGACACGTTTCGATCCGCTGCATGACCAGCGTCACGAAGCGCAGCTGCGCGAGCTGCTGCCGGCACTGGCCACGCAGGCGCAGCACACGGGGCAGGGCAGCGGTGTGTTTGAAGCGGACTCCCGCTCGCTGCCTTTGACGCTGGCACGCGATCAGTTCGTGGCGGCGGCAGGCGACTGGCTGCAGCCGCTCGCGGCTGCCTTGCAGTCCATCTCGGCGGCGACCGACGACTGCGAGCTGCTGCTGCCCATGTCGCTGCTCGATATTCCAGGCCTGGCCGATGCGCTGGCCGCGGCGCGGTTCGCGGCCGTGTTCGAGATCGCCGAAGCGCTTCCCGCCTGCGCTGCCAGCCTGTTGCCTGCGGTCACCGCTGCGCCATCGGGCGGAGTGCAGTACCTAACGCGCGTGCCGGTGTTCGCGGCGGCTGCAGATCCGGCGGTGCTCGTGCCGCTGGCGCTGCGCGACCTGGATGGTGCGGTGATGGCCACGCATGTCATCTATCGCGGGCGTGCGCTGGCGATTTCCGCCGCCGGCCTCGTCATCGGACGTGATCCCGGCGATGGATCGGCACTGCGGCTGCCGGAAGGCATCGCCGGACTTTCGCGCCGCCACTGCACCCTGCGTCGCGATGGCGGCCGCACGCAGGTCGTCGATCACTCCAGCTATGGCAGTTTCATCGATGGCGTGCGCGTGCGCGGTCGCGCTCTGCTGAAGGCGGGCGGCGTGCTGCGCCTGGGCGAGCCGGGTGTCGAGCTGCCGCTGGTGGCGCTGGATCAAGCCGCGGCTGTGGACTGACCATGCGCCGTCGCCGCATCGAAGTATTCAGCCTCTCGTTTCTCGATTGCATCTGCTGCGGTTTCGGCGCCGTGGTGCTGTTCTATACCATCATTGCCGGCCAGGCCGGCATCAACCGCATCCGCAACAGCGACACGCTGCAGGCCGAGGTGAACAGGCTCGAGGAAGAGGTGCTGGTCGGCAGCCGCAATCTGGTCGTGCTTCGCAATGCGCTCGAGAAGACCCGCATCGACACCACCCGTGCCGCCGCGCGCACCAGCGAATTGATTGATGAAGTCGGCACCGCCAGGGCCGATGCCATCCGTGTCGGCGCGACCAGCATGGCGCAACGCGAACACATCAATCGCCTGAAGGCGGATCTGCGGCAACTGGAAGACGGCACCCGGCGGTTGGCGGCGGGCGCCATCCAGCCGGCACCCGCGGGCGAGCGCGTGCGTGCCTTTCGCGGCACGGGCAATCGCAAGTACATCACCGGCATCCGTCTCAAGGGCAAACATATCCTGGTGCTCATCGACCGTTCGGCCAGCATGATGGACGCCGAACTGGATCGCATCCTGAAGCTGCGCAACCAGAGCGCAGCGATACGGCGCGCCAGCGCTAAATGGCGGCAGACGCTGGATATCGCCGACTGGCTGTCGACACAGTTTCCAGCAGGCAGCCGCTTCCAGTTGTATGGCTTCAATACCGCGGCGCATTCGCTGGTGGCCGACACCGACGGCAAGTGGCTGGATCCTGCCGATCCGAAACTGCTGCAGCAGGGCGTGGAAACATTGCGCACCCTGGTTCCCGAAGGCGGCACCAGCCTGCTGAACGCGTATGCGGTGATCCGCGGCATGACACCGCGTCCCGATCAGGTAGTGCTGGTGACCGACGGGCTGCCCACGCAGGGCAAGGACCGGGGCTTGCGCAACTATGTGAATGTCGGCCAACGCACGCGGCTGTTTGATGAGGCGCGCCGCAGCCTGCCGGAAGGTGTGCCGGTGGATGTCATCCTGCTGCCCATGCAGGGTGACCTGCCGGCGCCGCATCGCTTCTGGACCATGGCGCGCGAGACCGGTGGCAATTTCATGATGCCCGCGGCGGACTGGCCATGAAGCTGCGCCGCCGCGACACCGAGGTCTTCAGCCTTTCGTTCCTCGATTGCATCTGCTGCGGCTTCGGCGCCATCATCCTGCTGCTGGTGCTGACCGATGTAGACCAGCCCGTGGTGATCGAGAAGGCGCGCGTGGCGATGAATGGCCAGTTGCTGCGGCTGCAGGACGAGATCTACACCATTCGCGGCGAGACCGACACACTGAACCGCGAGCTGCAGGGCCGCATTGCCGCGCTGCGTGCCGAGCGCGCGCGACTGCTGCGTCTGCAGGGTGACCTGACGCAGGTGCGTGGCGAGTTCGCCGCCAGCCGCAGTGATGCCGCGGTCACTAATATCGTCGAGAGTGAACTGGTTTCTGCATACCAGGAACTTACTGCCGAGATGGAGCGGCTGCAGAAGCTGCCGCGACCGCGCGCAAATCCTTCCGTCGCAGCGGTGGGCGGGATTCCCGTCGACAGTGAATACGTGATGTTCATCATCGATACCTCGAACAGCATGGTAGGCAATCACTGGGAAGCCACCGTCGACATCATGCGCGAGACGCTCGATATCTACCCCCAGTTGAAGGGCCTGCAGATCATGAACGACCAGGGTCGCTACATGTTCGATGGGCGGCCGGGGCAGTGGTTGACTGATTCAAACGCCTTGCGCCAGCGCATCCGCAACACGTTGCCCACCTGGACGCCGTTCAGTCAGTCCAATCCGGTGCCGGGCATCGAGCTTGCGCTGCGCAATTTCCGCATTTCGGGTCAGCGCATGAGCATCTATGTGATCGGCGACGAGTTCACCGGCGAATCCATGCAGGTCGCAGCCGACAGCATCGCACGCCTCAATGCGGCCGATGGCAAGCGTCCGCGGGCGCGCATCCATGCCATCGGCTTTCCCGAGGGCGGCGGCATGGCGCCGTTTACAAACGTGCAGTTTTCGGCGCTAATGCGGGTGGTGACCACGCAGAATGACGGCACCTTCGTCGGCATCACCAACGAGAAACCATGTCGCGTATTCACGGAAGTCCTGGGCACGCCGCGATGCATGAGCCGCTAGGGGGACTCATGCATCGTATATGTGTAGTGGGATTGGTACTGGTGCTTGCTTCCTGCGGCGCCGTCAAGGTGCGGCCTGAACAGCAGTTGCCGCGCGCGCTGCTGCAGCCCCTGGCTGTGCATGTCGCACTGGTGCTCGACGAAGAACTGCGCGGCTATCATCATGAAGAAACCCGGGGCGGCGGCGACTGGTCGGTCGAACTCGGGCCTGGCCACGAGCAGATGTTCCGGTCGGTGTTCGGTGCGTCGTTCGCCGACCTGCAGATCTATTCCAGTCTCAATGCCGCGCGTGCAGCCACCGGCATGCAGGCCGTATTCCAGCCGCATATCGAGCAGTTCTCGTTTGCCACTGCACGCGAGACCAGCGGCTCCTACTGGGCGGTGACCATCCGCTACCGCATCGGCGTGCTGAGCCCGCAGGGAGAACCCGTTGATTCGCTGACGCTCACCGGTTACGGCAGCGCCATGGGTGCGCGCAATGCAGGGACTTCGTTGACTGCCGCTACCCGTGTCGCCATGCGCGATGCTGCTTCGAAATTCCTGGTGCAGATGCCGCGGCAGGCGCTGGCCAAAAAGCTGCTGGCTGGCCAGAGCCTGAGTGCCGCGGATGCGAGCAGCGTCGTGGATGTCGTGGAAGCGGTGCCGATCAAGACAGCCACACCCGAAAGCTGAGCGCGCTTTTTCAGTCTTTTGCCTTCGGCCGGCGGACGTATACGCGCTCGCTGTACAGCAGGTCGGTCACCGCTACCGGCTCGCCGTTGCTGAAAGCCGGCCGCCAGACTGCGCGTTTGATGGCACTGACTACGGCCCGCTCCACGGATTCACGCTCCGGCACGGGATTGGCGACCGTGACGCCGCGGATAGCGCCATCTGCCGCCACGCTGATGCGCAATTCCACGTCCTGCTGGACGAATTCCTCGCTGCTTTCGCCGTGGCGCGATACGGCCATGGCCGGGGCCCGATAGGCCACGGCCACGGGTGCCTGCAGCTGCCGGGTATTGCCGGCCGTGGCGAGATCCTTCCAGGCGTCGCGGTACGCGGCCATCGCACGCACAGGCACGCCAGCCGTCAAGTACCAGTCGCCCAGATCCAGCAGCACGTTGCCGCGCAACGCGGGATGCGCGGCGGGTGCGTTGTCCAGTCGCAGCAAGGCGCTGCGCAATGCGCGTTCGCCTTCCGTCGAGGGGGCGTTCTTCACCTGCGCCAGCGCGTCATTGCCGAACGCCGATGGCAGCTCGATGGCGGTGGCAACCGATTGCTCCGATTCTCCGTTGACGAATGCGAGCCGGAAAGTGCGCGCAATGCCCTGCAGGGCCGGCACCGCCTTCACGCTGCCGGCCTGCGCGGCATCCGCAATCTGCACGGCACGTCCGTGCAGAATGCGTGCGGCGGTGTAACGACCGATGGTTTCATTCCAGCGCGCAAATCTGTCCAGCGGACGCAACAGCCGCAGGTCGTCCTTGCCATAGGCCGTCTCGGCTACATTGTAGGCATACTGCTGTTCCCGTCCCGCATCCTCGAGCCGGCTGGCCGCGACGTAGCAGTCAATCAGGTCATCAAGGATTGGCAACTGCGACACTGCATGCAGGCCATCGCGGTTGCGCGTGATGTCCACCGCGCGTTTGAGTGGCGCGATGGCTTCATCGTCGCGCTTGAGACCGCGCAATGCGACGCCCATGCCGTGCAGTGGCGGTACCAGCTTCGGGTCGGTGGTGTCGCCCCGCAGATCCAGCAGCGTCAGTGCCTGCCGATAGGTATCAAGCGCGGTGCCGTACTCATGCAGCCGCAGATAGGTGGTGGCCAGATTGCTCAGGGGATTGGCCATCTCCGGCGCTTCGGCGCCGTACTGGCTGCGCGTCAGTTCGACCACCCGGGCGGCTATTGGCAATGCGGTGGTGAAATTGCCGGCGTCGAAGGCGGCGCGAAACTGGCTGTAGGCCGCGGCGCGATCGTCGGGCACTGCATCGGCAGCGACGGCATTCACCGCCAGCGCCATCGCCAAAGTGCCGATCAGGGTCTTGAGCCATCGCATGGCGACAAGATTACCGCGCCGCGATGAAAAAGCGACTGCTTGACCTAAGCTGGCTGCAGCACCGACGATTGAAGGGGTTTTCGGCGGCTGGGGAGAGCGGGAATTGGCAGCGGAATCGCAGGTCGCGCAGCGGGTGGCATTGGTCGCCGGTGGCACCGGCGTCACGGGTACGGCACTGCTGCAGTTGCTGCTGCGGAACCATGAATTCAGCCGGATCCATGCAGTCACGCGCCGCCCCCTGCCGCTGGACCACCCCCGGCTCGCCAACCGCATCCTGAAATTCGACGAACTGGCTGCGCGACTTGCCGGCTTGCGTTGCACCGATGCGTTCTGCTGCCTGGGTGCCGCGCTGGGGCCGCGCGCACCGGCGGCTGAACTGCGACAGGTGGATGTGGATCTGGTGGTCGCATTCGCGCGCGCCGCGCAGGCTGCCGGTGCCATGCGTGTGGTGGTGATTTCCGCCGCCCGCGCCGACCCCAAAGCGCCGCAGCCGTTCCAGCGCTGCAAGGGCGAGATGGAGTTCGCGCTGCGCGAAATGCGCTTCCCGTCGCTGGAGATCCTGCAACCAGGGCCAGTACTCGGGCTGCGTCCACAGGGGACCGCCACGGACATGCTGCGCATGGCATTTCTGCCGATGGCCAACCCATTGCTGCATGGCAGCATGGCCCCTTCGCGGGCCATCCAGGCCACTGACCTGGCGGCCGCGATGCTGGGCGTCGCGCGCTCCCAGCGGCGTGGCGTTTACAACTATGCCGGGCAAAGTTTGCGGGACCTCGCGGTTGCTGGTCGGCGCCAGTCCTGAACCCGTCAATTGGTGAAGTGGCGCACACCGTCCGGGGTCGGCGCACTGTCAAATGGGTTCCTGAACCTCACGGTTGGAACTGGATTTCTTCACGCATGCGCAGAGCCCCTAGTGCGCTGTTGAGTGGCATTGGACGCCGCGTCGTCTGGACAATCGTTGTCTGCGGACTGGTCGTGCTCGCGCTCGGCCTGCTGCTGCAGGCCGGCAAGCAGCAACGGCAGTACCGCGAACTCCACCAGCAGCAACTGCGTCAGACCGCGGCCCAGGCCGCGCTGACAGTTGGCACACGCATCAGCGATGCCGGCATCCTGCTGCGCGCGTTCTCGGAAAATGCACCTGGGCTGCGTACCGGCGACTGGTCCGTGTTGCGCACACGCCTGCTGCAGTTGCCAATGTTCGAGTGGGTGGCCATCATCGAATCCACCGACGAGAGCAGCTTCCGGGTCGGCGCGCGACAGTTCCGGCTCACCGACAACACGCGCGAGGCGCTGGGTGCAGAGCGCACCGTGCTGCTCGGTGGCACCGATTCCGCCAATGCAGGCGGCCTGTATCTGCTGCGCGCGCTGCCCGAGCGTGCGCCTGCCCGCTGGGTGCTGGTGGAACTGCGCAGCAGCTGGACCTGGTCGCTGCTGGACCGTGCGGATCCGGACACACCGCTGCTGGCACTGGATTCCACCGGACAGCAGCTGTTCAGCACCCTCGATCGTCCTACCGACATCATCCGCAATGTGACGCCGCGGCTGCCGACGCTGCCGCAATCAGGCGTCAGTGTGGACCTTTCCTGGAGCGGGCTGGGCAAGCCATGGGTTGGCGCAGTGTCCGTCGTCAACAACGCCGGCACGATTTCCGACGTGTCGATCGCGATGCTGACCGCCACCCAGGACCGTCCGTGGTCCGTGGCTTTCTGGTCGGCCCTGCGCACACAGGGCACCATGGTGCCGCTGCTGCTGCTGCTGGCAGGCTGGTTCGCGCATGAGCTGTCGAAACACAATGTGCCGGCGTTGCGGCAGTTGCGTCGCGCCCTGTTGCAGTTGCCCGAGCGTCGTGTCGCCGTGCTCGCGCATCAGGATGCGGCGCCCGAGGTGCTGCAGCTGGTGGACAGTTTCAATCGCAGTGCCGAGATCATCGAGGCGCAGGCCGAGACCCGTCGCGCGCTGGACGAGATCGATGGCCTGCTGCTGCCTGGCGGCGACTATGAAAACGTGATCGACCAGGTGCTGACGCGTGTGCGCAGCATCACCATGTCGAACAATGTGGGGCTGACGCTGATTGATCCTGGTGTGTCGGGACATG
Organism: Gammaproteobacteria bacterium; assembly: GCA_031424095.1. Lineage (GTDB taxonomy): Bacteria > Pseudomonadota > Gammaproteobacteria > Steroidobacterales > Steroidobacteraceae > ZC4RG30. The sequence continues at coordinate 35,850 of JANPGU010000022.1, read as the reverse complement.
GCCGCCTGTTTGCAGTGAACGACGAGGGCGGCTGCCCGGTAACCCGCGTGGTGCTGGATGAGCAGATGGTGGCGACGCTGCGCGATGCCCGGCACGGCCTGACTGTCGTGCGCTGCGAAGAAGGTCGTCACAGCTTCCTGGAGCCGTTGCAGGCATCGGGTTCGGGATTCTTCTGGATCTGGCCGGTGACGGTGGCTGGCGAACTCGCCGCCATCCTGGCAGTTGGCTACTTCGAACCACCGGCGCAGGCCGCGCGCGTGGCTGGTTGCGGCACGCACTGCGCGCAGCGGCTGGGCATCTCGTTGTCCGGCAATGCGCGCGCGGAGCGACTGTATCGCCAGGCGCATTTCGATCCCCTGACGCAGTTGCCCAATCGACTGCTGTTCCGCGACCAGCTGGCGCAGGAACTGCAGAATGTGGTGCAGAACAATGCCCGCGGCGCACTGCTCTATATCGACCTGGACCATTTCAAGAAGGTCAACGATTCGCTGGGTCACGAGGCCGGCGATCAACTGCTCGCCATCGTGGCGCAGCGGCTGCGCGCCTGCGTGAAGGATGCAGACACCGTCGCGCGACTTGGCGGCGACGAATTCACGGTGATTCTGCGCAACATCACTGATGCGGCCTCCGTGTCGGCGGTGGCCGATCGCATCATCCAGGCCATGCAGAATCCCGTGCGGCTGGGCGGGCGCGACCATACGGTGCACGCCAGCATCGGCATGACGATCTTTCCGATCGATGGCACGGAGCTCGATGCGTTGCTGCACAACGCCGACCTGGCCATGTACCGCGCCAAGGATCTGGGACGCGGCGCCGCCGTGTTCTACAACGCGAAGATGGCGGCACGTGGCGCGCGTGTTGCCGACAGCGGCCTGTACCGTGCGCTCAAGCGACGTGAGTTCTCGCTCTACTACCAGCCGCAATACAGCGTTACGGACGGCAGCCTGGTGGGAATGGAAGCCCTGGTGCGCTGGCAGAAGCCGCGTGACGGCCTGGTGTCGTCGGCGGCATTCATACCGGCAGCGGAGGAATCGGGACTCATCATCGATCTCGGCTGCTGGGTCATCGACGCGGCCTGCGCGCAGATTGCGCTGTGGCGTGAGCTGGGCCTGTCGGTGCCGCGCCTGGCGATCAACCTCTCGGTGCAGCAGCTGCGTGATCCGGAGCTGCTCGCCAGCCTCAGGCGCATGCTGGAACGGCACCGTGTGCCGCCCGCGGCACTGGATTTCGAAATGAACGAAGCCGCGCTCACCGATCCCGACAGCCAGGCCTGCATTGAAGCGCTCTCCGCGCTGGGCGTGCGACTGACGCTGGATGATTTCGGAACCGGGCACACGGCACTCGCGAACCTGCGTCGATATCGGGTGGGCGCAGTGAAGATCGATCGCAGCTTCGTGCAGGAGCTGGCAGAGAGTCCTTCGGCTGCGGCGTTGGCGAGCACAATCATCGTGATGGCTCACTCGCTCGACAAGCAGGTCATCGCCGAAGGTGTCGAGACCATCGAGCAGCTCGAATATTTGCGCGAGCGTGGCTGCGATCTGGTGCAGGGCTATTTCATGGCCCGGCCATTGTCGGCAATAGACATGACGGAAATGCTGATCGGGCGTCGTCCCGAGGCCAAGGGCGAACACTCGGCGATTGCCTGATTTTCCGGATTTTTCCGGTTATGTAACGATTCTGACAAAGAGTGTCGGAAACAGCCCCGCCAGGGCCACTTACCTTACATATCCCTTTAACGAGTGCTTGACGCTCGGTCGCATCCCAACGACACTTTGCACGTGACAAAGGCAAACCCGCTGAAAAGCGGAGACGCAAAGCCACCGGTCTACAGGAGAGCTTCTCTCCCAGGATAGCGGGGTCGCCCGGAAGAAGATTCTTCCATGGAGTTTCACGTGACGAATGCCAGCACTGCAGAGATTCTGAACAACGAAAGCGCCGCGGCGCCAACGCAGTTGTTCGTCATCAATCTCTGCGCTTCCACTTCTCCGATGGCGCTGTCGCATCCCAGTGCGCCGGAGCTCAAGCGCTATACATTCTTTGTCAGCCGTCAGCGCGAAGACGGCCGCGAGCGCTTCCGTCTGCACATGGGTTACTTCGCATCGCAGCAGGAAGCCGATGCGATGCTTAATGCAGTGCGCGATGTCTATCCGGCGGCATGGGCCGGCCTTGCGCCGACCAGTGGTGCTCCGCGTCGTGCACGGACTGCGACCATGCCTGCCGTCAAGCCGGCAAGAATTGTGGCAGCGGTTGCACCGGTTGTGGCGCCCGTGGCGCCTGCCGCAGTAGTGCGTGCGCCAGCGCCTGCGCCTGTTGCCGCTGCGGCGATCGTGGCTGCGCCAGAGCCGCAGGCCCGCGTGCTGGACTCCATGTCGAATGTGCGTGATGTGCTCGCGCAGCTCAGTGAAGTGGCCGAGCCGAAGCCTGCTGCAGTGATGGCGGCAGCGGCGCCCGCGCCGCGCGTCGAAACTGCAGTGGCACTGGCGCCGCCGCCAATCGTCGAGCCGCCTCGCCTGTTGCCGGTCGCAAAACCCGGATCGCCCCCAGTGAGGGCCGAGGTGCCGGCACTGAGCAACTCGCAGACTCTGCGCGTGCTCGAATCTGCCGTGCCTGCGTCGATGGTGGGACTCGAGAGCGATGCCGAAGTGCGGGTGGTGACGCCTGAGGATACGCAGACCCTCACCGACATCCGCATCGACGTCCAGAACAATGCGCCGCCTTGCTTCGCCGTGCAGCTGGTGTGGTCGGTGTCGCCGATCGATATCGCAGCACTGCCGCACCTGGCCATCTTCGACGCCTATACCCTCTACAACGTCGAGGGCAATCGCCAGGGTCGCAAGTGGTTCGGGCTGCGCCTGGGCTTCTTCAGCGATCCCAACTCGGCTACGCAGGTGGCCAACTATGTACGTGCGGATTATCGCGCCGTGGCTATCGTGCCCGTCGCCACCAAGGAACGTGACAGCGCGGGTGGCAATGCGGCTGCGCAGAAGTCGAAGGCCGTGCCGCGGCTCGGCGAAGCCATGGCCGCATTGAAGCCGGATGCGAAGCTCGAGGTGAACACCGAGAGTCTGCAGGGTTTCGAACTGCTGGCAGATGATCGACCGACGCCCACCAAGCGTGATCTCGACGACGGCCCCGAAGCCGCCGGCAAGACTGCGGCGAAAGCTGCCGTTTCGAAGAAGCCGCAGGGCGCGGCATCCAAGGTCACCGGCAAGCCCGGTGGCAAGCGGGTAGTAGTCCGCAAGCGGCCAGACGCGCCGCTGTCCCGGGTGGCGCCAGGATCCGCTGCGCCGCTGGAATCAACGCTGGAAATTCTCGGCGCGTCGACGCTGACGCTGGATGAGGGCCGCGCGATCATCAACGACTCCACGGTCCGCAAGTCGGTGGACCGCAAGGCCGGCAACCGTTTCTCGAAACTGCTGAGTCGCCTCAGCGGCAGCTGAAGACCTGCCGCGGCGGGTCTATTTGCCGAACAGCTTTTCAAGCTCAGAGAGCGCGGCACTCTTGGCCGTCGGCTTCGTTCCCGACCACGCGCCAGGCATCGGCTTGTAGTGGTCGCAGAAGTTCGCACGCTCCTTGTTGCGCACCTCTTCCACAGTCGGCTCCCGGCATTGCTGCGGCTGACGCGTATCGAACTCGCGGCACAGCTTGCAGGCATGCAGATCCGAGCCGCATTCGCGGCAACGCTCCTGTCGACCGAATGGGAGGGGCAAATGCTCAAGTCCAGCGCCGCACTTCCAGCATTGAATCTCATGCGCCATGTCTTTGCTCCCGATGCAGCGCCAGCTCGGCACCCGTGCGAGACATCTTGTGCCCCGTCACGGCAGCGGGTGGCCCTGCGACCACAATACGCCCGCCCTCGGGCCCTGCCTCCGGGCCCAGGTCGACGATCCAGTCCGCCTCGGCGATCACATCCAGATTGTGCTCCACCACGAGGACCGTGTTGCCGGCGTCGGCCAGCCGGTGCAGCACGGTAATCAGCCGTTCGACATCGGCCATGTGCAGGCCGACCGTGGGTTCATCCAGGATGTAGAACGATCCCTTGCCAACCGGCGCGCCTGCCACCGGTCGAATGCGTGCTAGCTCGGTGACCAGCTTGATGCGCTGCGCCTCGCCGCCGGAAAGCGTCGGGCTCTGCTGACCCAGCGTGAGATAGCCAAGTCCCACCTCCTGCAGCAGTTGCAGTGCATGGCAGATCGAAGCATGGCTGCGGAAGAATTCCACGGCATCGTCGACGCTCATCGCGAGCACATCACCGATCGACCGCTCGCGCCAGTGGATCGACAGCGTCTCCGCATCGAAACGCTGGCCCTTGCAGACGTCGCAGAGCACTTTCACATCGGGCAGAAAATTCATTTCCACGGTGCGCATTCCCTGGCCTTCGCAGGCCGGGCAGCGGCCGCCGCTGGTATTGAACGAAAAGCGGCTCGCGGTGTAGCCGCGGATGCCCGCTTCGGTGGTGCCGGCGAAGACGCGGCGAATGGCATCCCAGAAACCGACGTAGGTAGCAGGGCAGGAGCGCGGCGTCTTGCCGATCGGGGTCTGGTCGACTTCCAGCACGCGCTCGATGTTGTCGCTGCCCGCAAGACCGGTGCAGAACTGCAGCTTGCGCGACTTGCCGGGTCGTGCAACCGCGCGCTCGAGCTCGGGCCGCAGCACATCCAGCGCCAGCGTGGATTTGCCGGAGCCGGAGACGCCGGTCAGCGCGATCAGGCGCCCCAGTGGCAATTCCACATCGAGCTTGCGCAGGTTGTGCAGCGTCACGCCTGCAAGCGTGAGCATTGGCGTGGCATTGGCGCCGCGACGGATTACCGGGCGGCGCGGTGTGGCGGGATGCTGCATCGGCTCGCGCAGGCAGCGCGCCGTGACCGAGTCCGGTGAGCGCAGGATCTGCGCCATCGTGCCGGCGGCCACGACATGTCCGCCGCGCGTGCCCGCGCCAGGACCGAGGTCGAGCACGTGGTCGGCCCGCCGGATTGTTTCTTCGTCGTGCTCCACCACCACCAGCGTATTGCGTCCCTGGCCCAACTCACTCAGCGCATCAAGCAGCAGGCGGTTGTCGCGCGGATGCAGGCCGATGGTGGGTTCATCGAGCACATAGCACACGCCGCGCAGGTTCGATCCGAGCTGCGCCGCCAGACGCAGGCGCTGTGTCTCGCCGCCGGAAAGCGTGGGCGCGGCGCGGTCCAGTGACAAATAGGCCAGACCAACCCGCTCCAGAAATTGCAGCCGGCCGCTGATCTCCTTCAACAGATCATCGGCAATTGCCTGTTCACGGGCGGAGCGTTTCAGCTTGCCGAGAAATGCGGCGAGTTCGGCGACAGATAGCCCCGCCAGATCGGCGATCGACTGGTCGCGGAATTTCACCGCCAGCGCCAGAGGATTCAGTCGCCGGCCGTCGCAACTGCTGCAGGTGTGTTTCTCGGATGTCTCCAGCCACGCCGACTCTTCGCCGGTCTGCTCCGCATCGAATTCCCGGATTTCTTGACCCGTGCCGAAGCAGCTCTCGCACCAGCCCTTGGCGCTGTTGTAGGAGAACAGTCGCGGATCAGGCTCCGCAAAGCCGCGGCCGCAACCGGGGCAGGCGCGCCGTGACGAGAATGACTGCATGGAGCTGCCGGCTTTCTCCGGCTGCAGCAGCAGCACGCCCTTGCCGGCATCCAGGCCACGGTCAATCAGTTCCCGCAGCTTCGCTTCGTGTTGCGCCGTGACCTTCAATTCACCCAGCGGCAGCTCGATGTCATGCGTCTTGTGCCGCGCCAGCTTCGGCCAGCGCGCGGTGGAAACCAGCGCGCCGTCGACCCGCAGTTGTTCGTAGCCCTTCTTCTGCGCCCAGCGAGCAAGCTCGTTGTAAATTCCCTTGCGGCTGCTCACCAGCGGCGCGAACAGGCTGATCGTGCGACCACGATGCGCCTTCAGGACACGTGCGGCGATGGCATCAGGAGTGAGCGGTTCGATCGGCAGATCGCAGTCGGGGCAGTGCTGAATGCCCAGCTTCACGAACATCAGTCGCAGGAATGGATAGACCTCGGTCAGCGTGGCAACCGTGCTCTTGCGGCCGCCACGACTGGTGCGCTGCTCGATCGCGATGGTCGGCGGAATGCCGGTGACGGAGTCTGCCTCGGCTCGCGACGCCGGCTGGACGAACTGGCGTGCATAGGCATTCAGCGATTCGAGATAGCGACGCTGGCCTTCACCGAAGATGATGTCGAAGGCCAGTGTCGACTTGCCGGAACCCGATACGCCCGTTACCACGGTCATGGCGCCGTGCGGAATCCGGGCATCGATGCCTTTCAGATTGTGCTCGCGGGCGCCGCGCACATCGATGCAGCGCGGCGGTGACTTGGCCGGCGGGCGCGCGGGGCCGGCATCCCGCACAGCCGCGGCAGACAACGAATAAGCGGACAGCGCGACTCCGGTGTGGCCCGTGCGCGCAGCGCGAAAGGCTGCGGGCGTCCCCTCGGCGACGATGCGTCCACCGGCGTCGCCACCTTCAGGTCCCATCTCGATCAGCCAGTCCGCCGCACTGATGACATCCAGATTGTGCTCGATGATGAGCAGCGAATGCCCGCGCGCGATCAGCTTGCCGAAGGCGCGCATGAGCTGCGCAATGTCCTCGAAGTGCAGGCCGGTGGTCGGCTCGTCGAACATCAGCAGCTGGCGGGTGGTGGTGTCCGTGTCGGCCAGGTGGCCAGCAAGCTTCAGTCGCTGTGCCTCGCCACCGGACAGTGTCGGCACCGGCTGTCCCAGGCGCAGATACGAAAGACCGACATCCGCCAGGGGTTGCAGCCGCTTCAGTGCTTCGGGTGCTGCGGCGAAGAACAGCAGGGCTTCGGTGACGGTCATTGCCAGCACGGCTGCGATGTCGGCCTGCTGACCGTTGGCACCCTCGATACGCAGTTCGAGGATCTCGTCGCGGAAGCGCTTGCCATCGCAGCTCGCACAGCGCAGGTACACATCGGCCAGCAGTTGCATCTCCACATGCTCGAAGCCATTGCCGCCGCAGTCCGGGCAGCGGCCATTGCCGGAGTTGAAGCTGAATGTGCCGGCGGTGTACTTGCGCTCGATGGCTTCGGGAAGTTTTGCGAACAGGGCGCGGATCGGATCGAAGGCGCCAACGAAGCTCGCCGGATTCGAGCGGGTGGTGCGACCGATGGGCGACTGATCCACCAGCACCACGCCGTTGAGCAGGGTCTGGCCGGCAAGGTGCCGAAAGGTGCCGTTGGACTCTGCCGCCTTGCCGAAGCTGCGCTGCAGGGCGGGGTAGAGCAGTTCTGTGACCAGAGTGCTCTTGCCCGAGCCGGAAACGCCAGTCACGCAGACCAGCTGTCCCAGCGGCACCCGCAGTGTCACATCGTGCACATTGTGCAGCGTGGCGCCTTCCAGCAGCAGCGTGCCCTGCGCAAGTCCGGCAGCACTGGCCTGCCGCATGGATTCTATGCGGCGCCGCCCGGAAAGATATTCGCCGGTCAGCGAACCTGCGGCATCGAGCACCCCCGCCGGCGTGCCGTTGAAGATGATCTGTCCGCCGTGTTCACCCGCACCGGGACCCATGTCGATCAATCGATCGGCCTCGAACATGATCTGCGGATCGTGCTCCACCACCACCAGCGTGTTGCCGGCATCGCGCAGCTTCTGCATCACGGCGATGACACGCCCCATGTCGCGCGGGTGCAGGCCGATGGAAGGCTCGTCCAGCACGAACAGCGTATTCACCAGTGATGTGCCCAGCGCGGTGGTCAGGTTGATGCGCTGTACCTCGCCACCCGAGAGCGTGCGCGACTGCCGGTCCAGCGTGAGATATCCCAGGCCCACCTCACAGAGGAAGCCCAGCCGCGCGCGGATCTCCTGCATCAACATTGTGTCCGCATCGCTGAGTGGCGGCGGCAGTGTGAAGTCGGCAAAGAATTCGCGCGCACGTGCTGCCGGCAGCAACGTGAGCGCCTGCGCGTTGTAGGGACCCAGCCGCCACAGCAGTGCCTCTGGCTTGAGCCGGGCGCCATGGCAGGCGGGACACTCGGTGTAGCTGCGGTAGCGCGACAGCAGCACGCGCACGTGCATCTTGTAGGCCTTGCGTTCGAGATATTCGAAGTAGCCCTTCACGCCATACCAGTACTTGCGCGCCTTCCTGCCGTCGCCCTGCAATACCCAATGCTGCTGCTCGGCGGTGAGTTCCTTCCAGGGCAGGTCGAGGGGAATCTTCGCGGCAGGAGCATGGCGCTCCATGTCGTCCTGACATTCCTTGCCGGTGGCCGTCTGCCAGGGCTTGATGGCGCCGCCACCCAGCGATTTAGCGGTGTCCGGAATTACCAGGTCGTAATCCACGCCAATCACGCGGCCGAATCCCTTGCAGGTCTCGCAGGCGCCCAGCGGCGAATTGAACGAGAAGTGGCTGGGCGACACGTCCTGATACGCGATGTCGCAGTCCGCACAATGCAGGGTGGCCGAGTAGCGCCAGAGCGCAGCCGTGTTGCCTGCCTCATCCAGCGCGCGCACCTGGATTCGACCCCGGCCCGCGTGCAGGCTGGCTTCCACGGCTTCGCCCACGCGGCCGGCGTCGGCATTCCCCAGGCGCAGCCGGTCCTGGATCACCATGAGCACGTCGGCGCCGGTGGCTGACACTTCCTCGACGAAGCGCACATAGCCCTGCGATTCAAGCAGAGCACGCAATTCCATGGCAGGAAGATTTGCGGGCCGTGGAACCTCGAAGCAGATCAGCAGCCGGGGATCGCTGGCGGCGATGCATCGCGCGCGCAGGGATTCGAGGATGGAAGTGGGCGTATCGCGACGCACCGGTTGATCGCACTGGCGGCAATGCAGTACACCCGCACGGGCGAACAGCAGCTTCAGGTGGTCGTTGATCTCGGTCATCGTGCCCACCGTCGAGCGCGACGTGCGCACGGGGTTGGTCTGATCGATGGCGATGGCCGGCGGAATGCCTTCTATGCGATCCACCTGCGGACGATCCATGCGGTCCAGGAACTGCCGTGCATACGGCGAGAAGGTCTCGACGTAGCGCCGCTGGCCTTCTGCGTAGAGTGTGTCGAATGCCAGTGAGGACTTGCCCGAGCCGGAAACTCCGGTGATGACCGTCAGCTCGCCGAGTGGCAGATCCAGCGAAAGATTGCGCAGGTTGTTCTGGCGCGCACCGGTGATCCGGATGCACTCGAAGTTTTTTATCGGCATGATCCCGACAATTCTACGCGGTATGTCAATGGCGGAAGGGCAGGCTCAGGTGCTCCAGCCGCATTTCTGGCCCGCGTTCTTTTCCTTCAGCCAGCCTTGCAGTGGCGCGAAGTATTCGAGGATGGCGCCGGCGTCCATCTGGCGGGTGCCGGTGAGCTTTTCCAGCGTCTCGGCCCAGGGCCGGCTCGAGCCGGCCGCGAGCATGGCCTTGAATTTCTCGCCGGCCTCCTTGCTGCCGAATACCGAGCATTCATGCAACGGGCCTTTGAAACCGGAGGCTTCGCACAGCGCACGATGGAACTGGAACTGCAGCAGGAATGACAGGAAATAGCGGGTATACGGCGTGTTGGCCGGAACGTGGTACTTCGCGCCCGGATCGAAATCCGCTTCGCTGCGCGCCACCGGTGGTGCGATGCCCTGATACTTTTCGCGCAGTTCCCACCAGGCCTTGTTGTAGTTTTCGGGCTTGATTTCGCCCGAGAACACCTTCCAGCGCCACTGGTCGATCACCTTGCCGAATGGCAGGAAGGCGATCTTGTCGGCGGCCATCTTCATCTGTTCGTTGATGACGGCTTCGTTCGACACCGTCACCTTCGAGCCCAGGCCCAGCTGTGCGAGGTAGCCGGGCGTCATGGACAACAGAACGGTATCACCGATGGCCTCATGAAAGCCGTCGTGTGCGCCGTTCTGGAACATGTAGGGCTGCCCGTTGTACGACAGGTAGTAATACACATGTCCCAGCTCGTGATAGAGAGTGCCGAGTTCTTCCCCGGTGGGAATGGTGCAGGTCTTGATGCGCACGTCCTGTTTCGCATCCATATGCCAGGCGCTGGCATGACAGACCACTTCACGGTCGCGTGGGCGGGTCAGCATCGATCGTTCCCAGAAGGTGGCGGGCAGTTTCCGGAATCCGAGCGAGGTATAGAACGACTCCGCCTGCTGCGTCATGCGCTCGGCGGTGTATTTCTGCTTCACGAGCGCTGAATCCACGCTCTGGTGCGACACTGCCGGATACGGTTTCAGGATGTCTTCATAGATATTGTTCCATTGCTGCGCCCACAGATTGCCGAACAGCTGCGCGGGGATGGGCTTGCCGGCGGGCACTTTGTCTTCGCCATACTTTCTTGCCAACTGCGCGCGCGCGTAGCAGTGCAGATCGTCATACAGCGGCTTCACCTGGTTCCACAGGCGCTCGACTTCGGCATCGAACTGTTCTGGCGTCATGTCATAGCGGCCACGCCACAGCGCGCCCAGGTCGGAATAGCCCAGCTCCTTCGATCCCTCATTGGCCAGCTCGACGAAACGCGTGTAGTCCTTGCGCATCGGCGCGCCCACGCTGTGCCAGCCAGCCCAGGTCTCGCTCAGTTCATCGTAGTTGCGGCTGCTGGCCAGAGTCGCCATGGCCTGGTCGATGTTGCGGCAATCCTCCTTGCCATTCTTCGTGACGCAGTATTTGCCTTCACCATAGGTGGCTTCGAGCCGCGCCATGATCGTGGCCAGTTCGGTACGTTTGGCTGCATCGTCGGGCGCTGGCGCGGAAATCATGTCGCTCTGCTTCAACTGCATGATGGTGCGCGCCGTGGCGTCGTCCATCGCAAGGCCGTCGAAGCGCCGCGCTTCCTTCACCGACCTGCTGAAGAATTCCAGCAACCGCTCGTTGGCCCTGGAGCTCAGCAACTGCGTGTCGGTGTTGATGTAGGTGGCCTGCACCCAACCCGCAGCGCCCACCTCGTTGCCCAGCACAGTCATGTCCTGGTTCAGTTTCGCCACGAAGGCGGTGGCGTCGGCAGGCGTGGGCGCCTTGCTCTGCTGCCCGCAACCGCTCGCTGCGGCGGCGCAGGCGAGGATTAGGGCGCAATACGTCGGATCTGCGGCTCTGGCCATGGCACAAGGCTCCCCGGGAGTCCGGCGGTTCAAGGGTCGAATGGGTAAACTGTACCCCCGTTGAAGCCTGTTTCGCAGCCTGTCATGAACCTGTCCGTCCCGCACGCTCTGCTCTCGTCCGACCCGGTCCGCGCCCGCGCAAGACCACCGGCACCTTTCCTGCCCATGACCCGGGCGGAGATGCAGGCGCTTGGCTGGGAACAATGCGACGTGATTGTCGTCACCGGCGATGCCTATGTAGACCACCCCAGCTTCGGCATGGCCATCATCGGCCGGCTGCTGGAGGCACAGGGCTTTCGCGTGGGCATCATCGCGCAACCGGACTGGCGCAGCGCCGACGCCTTCAAGGCGCTGGGCAAGCCGCGGCTGTTCTTCGGCGTCACCGCCGGCAACATGGATTCGATGGTCAACCGCTACACCTCGGACAAGCGCATCCGCAGCGACGATGCGTATACGCCGGGTGGTGAGGGCGGCAAGCGGCCGGATCGGTCGGTGATCGTTTACTCGCAGCGCGTGCGCGAAGCCTACAAGGATGTGCCGGTAGTGATCGGCGGCATCGAAGCATCACTGCGGCGCATCGCGCACTTCGACTACTGGTCCGAGAAAGTGCGCCGCTCCGTGTTGCTCGACGCCAAGGCCGATCTGCTGGTGTATGGCAATGCCGAACGGCAGATCTGCGACATTGCAAAGCGCCTGGACGCCGGCGAAACCATCGAGCAGCTGCGCGATCTGCGCGGCACCTCGTTCGTGCGTGGCAATCATGCGGCCGACTACATCGAAATCGATTCCCGTCACCTCGATGCGCCCGGGCCGCTGAACCCGCCAATCGATCCGTATGCGATGGAGCCGGAGATCAAGGCTGCGCAGCCGGCGCCCGCCGCAGCGCCCGCGGGCGAGAGCGTGGTGCGCTTCGTGCGCCGCGTGAAGAATGTGGATCGCGACCGCAGCGTGATCCGCATGCCGGATTACGAGCAGGTGGCAGACGATGCCGTGATGTACGCGCATGCCTCGCGCATCCTGCATCTGGAAGCCAATCCGCATAACGCCCGCTCGCTGGTGCAGCGGCACGGCAATCTGGATGTGTGGATCAATCCGCCGCCCATTCCATTGCAGACCGAGGATATGGACGCGGTCTACGAGCTGCCGTACCAGCGCCTGGCACATCCTGCCTATGGCAAGGCGGAGATCCCTGCCTACAAGATGATCCGCTTCTCGATCTCGATTCAGAGGGGCTGTTTCGGGGGTTGTACGTTCTGCTCCATCACCGAGCATGAGGGCCGCATCATCCAGAACCGCTCGGAAGGTTCGGTGCTGCGCGAGATCGAAACCATCCGCGACACTGTGCCCGGTTTCACGGGCGTCATCTCCGATCTGGGTGGCCCCACAGCGAACATGTATCGCATCGCGTGCAAGAGCCGCACGATCGAGGCCGCCTGCCGCCTGCCGTCATGCGTGTTCCCGACGGTGTGCGAGAACCTGAACACGGACCATACACCGTTGATCGAGCTGTATCGCAAGGCACGCACGCTGCCCGGGATCAAGAAGGTGCTGATCGGTTCAGGCGTCCGCTATGACCTGGCCATCGAATCACCGGAGTATGTGAAGGAACTCGCGCAGCACCACGTCGGCGGTTACCTGAAGATTGCTCCCGAACACATGCGCGAGGGGCCGCTCAACAAGATGATGAAGCCCGGCATGGGCACCTATTACCGCTTCAAGGAGCTGTTCGACAAGTATTCGAAGGAAGCCGGCAAGGAGCAGTACCTCATTCCATACTTCATCGCGGCCCACCCTGGCACCACCGATGAAGACATGCTGGAGCTTGCCATCTGGCTGAAGAAGAATGGCTTCCGCGCCGATCAGGTGCAGGCCTTCCTGCCATCCCCCATGGCAACGGCCACCGCCATGTATCACAGCGGCAAGAATCCGCTGCGCCGCGTGACGCGCGACAGCGAAGAAGTGACCATCCCGAAGGGCCTGCGCCAGCGCCGGCTGCACAAGGCTTTCCTGCGCTACCACGATTCGAACAACTGGCCGGTGCTGCGCGAGGCGCTGCGGCGCATGGGACGCGCCAATCTCATCGGCAATGGGCCGCACCATCTGATTCCTTCCTTCCAGCCCCGCGACACCGGTGATGCGGGCGAGGGCGCGCGACGTCCCCCGTCACTGCGACGCCCCATGCCGATGCGCACCCAGCACACCGGTCTGCCACGCGTGCCGTCACGCAGTCCGGCCGCGCCGGCCGTGCCACCGCGCGCCAGGCCGGCCGCTTCGCCAGGCAAGCCACGCGGCAAGCGATGAAGTCGCAGCAGCGATGAAGCCAGAGCGTGTCATGGGCACTGCGGCGGCGCTGCTGGCGATTGGCATCGGTATCGGCGCACTGGGCAGTCATGCGCTGCGCTCGGTGCTGCCGCCGCGACAGCTGGAATCGCTGGCCACAGCGGTGAACTATCAATTGATCGACGCGCTGGGACTGTTGCTGGTTGGCGTGCTGATGAAGACCGGGACTGCGAATCTGCGCTGGGTCGCGATGCTGCTGGTGGCCGGCATACTCTGTTTCAGTGGCGGCATCTACCTGATGCTGGCCGGCGCGGCGCGTCCGTTCGGCTTCGTGACGCCGGTGGGTGGTGTGCTCATCATTGCGGCCTGGACGGTGCTGGCGTGGCAACTACTTAAAGTTTCCGTAATGCAACGGCGCTAGTCTGCTGCGTCGGTTAGCCTGTCGCCAGTGAACATCCAGGTAACTGAATGAGCACGGCACAACAGAGACTTCGCCGCTGGTCGACCTGGATCGCGCTGCTAGTCTTCGTCATTGCCGTGCTCGCGGTGAATCGCGTGCTCGGCCGGTATCACTGGGCGGAAGTCGCGAATCACCTGTATGCGATTTCTCCGCGCGTGCTGCTGACCGCCGCTGCGCTCACCGTTGGCAGCTATCTGGTGCTGACGCTGTACGACCTGCTCGGTGTGCGCAATGCCGGCGCCTCCTTGCCGTGGCGCACGGTGGCCACCGCGTCGTTCACGGCCTATGCCGTGGCCCACAATGTCGGCTTCGCGGCGTTGTCCGGCGGTTCCATCCGCTACCGCGTCTATTCCGCCGCGGGCTTGAGCGGCCTGCAGATCGCGCAGGTCATCGCATTCTGCACCGCGACCTTTGCATTGGGTTCGTCCCTGCTGTGCGGCATTTCGCTGGCGCTGCGGCCGGAGCAGGCCGGACAGTTGCTGCATGTCGGCAGCGGTCTGGCTCGCGCTGCCGGCCTGCTGCTGGTCCTGCTGGTGGTGGCCTATGTCGCCACCGGCGCCATACGCCGCAAGCCGATCCGTTTTCGCGGCGCGTTGATCCAGCTGCCAGGGCCGGGCATGTCGATGCTGCAGGTGCTGGTGGCCTGCCTGGACCTGGGCCTGGCTGCGGGCGTGCTCTACGCCTTGATGCCGGCGGGATCCACCGACGGCTATATCGCCTTCGTGATCATCTATCTGCTGGCCACCGCCGCGGGCCTTGTGAGCAGCATACCGGGTGGACTCGGCGTGTTCGAATCCGTATTGCTGCTGCTTACGCCGCATGGCGCACCGGACCAGAAGCTCGCAGCGATCCTCGCGTACCGGATCATCTACTTCCTGTTGCCCTTCCTGTGTGCCGTGGTGGTGATGCTCGGTCACGAGCTCTGGGTCAATCGGCACCTGCTGGCGCGCTGGTTCACCTGGGGCAGCGCCTGGATGCGCGTGATCACACCGCATGTGATCGGTGCCGCGGTGTTTGCCGGTGGCGTGGTGCTGCTGTTCTCCGGCGCGACGCCGATGCTGGACGAGCGCATGCAGGCGCTGCGGCACATCGTGCCACTGCCGCTGCTGGAGGTTTCGCATCTGCTGGGCAGCGCCGCCGGCATGGCGCTGCTGCTGCTGGCGCAGAGCGTGCAGCGACGGCTGGATGCGGCCTGGCATGTGACATTCTGGTTGCTACTCGTGGGCGCGGTGGCCTCACTTGCCAAGGGCTTCGACTACGAGGAGGCGCTGGTGCTGCTCGCCATGGCGGCAATGCTGCTGCTGGCGCGCGCCCGCTTCAGTCGCAAGGCATCGTTGTTCGATCAGCAGTTTTCGCCGGGCTGGGTGATCGCCGCGGTCGCTGCGCTGCTCGCATCGATCTGGCTGGCGTATTTTTCATACCGGCACGTGGACTACTCGCATGAGCTGTGGTGGCAGTTTGCGCTGCATGCCGACGCGCCGCGCACCATGCGGGCCGCGGTGCTGACCATCGTCGTGGCCGGAGTGGTGGGCGCGTGGATGTTGCTGCGACCCTCTCCGCACGATCCGGTACTGCCCGACGATGCGGAGCTTGAGCGCGCCCGACAGCTCATCGACACGGCGCTGGATACGAATGCCAACCTGGCATTGCTGGGCGACAAGAATCTGCTGTTCTCCGCCGACGGCAGTGCCTTCCTGATGTTCCGCCCGATTGGCCGCAGCTGGATCGTGATGGGCGATCCGGTGGGTCCTGCAGAGGCAAGGGCGAAGCTGGTGTGGACGTTCCGCGAATCCTGCGATCGCTATGCAGCGCACCCGGTGTTCTACCAGGTCGGCGTGGAAGACCTGCCGAATTATCTGGACGTGGGGCTGGTGCTGTCGAAGATCGGCGAAGAAGCGCGGGTGGATCTGCTGTCATTCAGTCTGGAAGGCTCGCGTGCTGCAGAGCTGCGGCAGACTGTTCGCCGTGCGCAGCGTGACGGTGCCAGCTGCGAGGTGATGCCGGCCACCGCCGTTCCCGCGCTGCTGCCCGAGCTGCGGCGCATCTCCGATCACTGGCTGGCTGCGAAGTCGGTGGCAGAGAAGGGCTTTTCGCTGGGTCGCTTCGATGAGCGGTATCTGGCGCGCTTTGCCATGGCGGTGATCCGCGTGGCGGGTAGTCCCGTTGCCTTCGCCAATATCTGGGCCGCCGCGAATCACGAAGAACTTTCCATCGACCTGATGCGCCATGACGATGTCGCCCCGAAGGGCGTGATGGACTACCTCTTGATCGAGCTGATGCTGTGGGGCAAGGCGCAGGGATACCGCTGGTTCAACCTCGGCATGGCGCCGCTGTCCGGCCTTGCCGACCGGGAATTCGCGCCCACGTGGAATCGCGTCGGCGCCTTCGTCTATCGCCATGGCGAGCATTTCTACAATTTCGAAGGTCTGCGCGCGTACAAGGAAAAATTTCATCCGGTCTGGCGGCCGCGCTATCTCGCCTCGCCGGGCCGCGCCACCTTGCCCCGGGTAATCATGGACCTGACCAGCCTCATCGCTGGCAGCTCAAGGAGAGTCGTCATGCGCAGTTCGTGGTTCATCGGCTTGCTGGCAATACTGCTCTGTCACGCCGCGGCTGCGGCTGAGCCCCTGTCCTCGTCGCAGCACAATGTGGAAAAGGCCGGCGGGGTGTTGCGCTGGGCAATTCCCGCCACTGCGCTGCTCGCAACCTGGCTGGTAGATCCTGTCCAGCGCACGCCGGAGGATGCGGACGTGCGCAGTGACTACGACCTGCTGCAACTGGGCGGCACACCGCGGCATGACCTGGCGTTGACGCTGGGCCGCACCTGGCTCGTCACCGGCGCACTGAAGGTGACGGTCAATGAAACCCGTCCCGACGGTGGCGCCCATTCCTTTCCATCCGGACATACTTCAATGGCATTCGCAGGCGCCGAGTTCCTGCGCAAGCAATACGGCTGGCAGTGGGCTGCGCCGGCCTATGTGGCCGCCAGCTTTGTTGCCTGGTCGCGCGTGGAGGCGCGTCGACACTACACGCACGATGTGCTGGCCGGCGCAGCGATCGGCATGCTCGCCAACCATGATATGAGGGAATGGCAGACACCGGCCGGGCGCCTCAGCGTCGAGTCAGCACCTGTGACAGCGGGCCTGCGCGCTGCACCGGGTTTGATCCTGACTCTGGTGTACTGACAACGTCCGGCTGGGCTCGGGCAATTTGGTTAAGAACTCGTAATCCCTGCGATAGCCCTGCGTATTGGCGCCTGCGCGATGCTGGCAGGCAATGAAGAAGATCGTCCTGCTGATCATGGCGCTGACGGTGGTGGCCGCAGCGGCTGCAGCGAACTGCCCTCCTCCCAGGCTGTGCAGATCGGCACCGGACATCACCTGGGCGGCGACGCGGATTCGGTCGTCGCGCGCATTCTCCGGCTGCCCGCCGCCATGCAGGATTAGCCGTGAGCACTGATTCCCTCGCCAAATGCAGTCTAAACTCGCGTATGCACCTGCTACTGATAGAAGACGATGCCGAGGCCGCGAAATATCTGGCCAAGGGCCTGCGTGAAAGCGGCTATACGGTGGACGTGGCCGCCAACGGCCGTGATGGCCTGTTCCAGGCCACCGAACAGCAGTACGAACTGATCATTGCCGACCGGCAGTTGCCCCATATAGACGGCCTGACCATTGTGCAGATGCTGCGCCGGCAGGGCAGCAAGGTGCCGGTGCTCATTCTTTCGGCGCTGGGTTCGGTGGACGATCGCATCGAAGGGCTGCGCGCCGGTGGCGACGATTATCTGACCAAGCCCTTTGCCTTTGGCGAACTCACGGCGCGTATCGAAGCGCTGCTGCGTCGCGGCCCTGGTGTGGCAGCCGCCACGCGCCTGAAGGTGGCTGACCTTGAAATCGACCTGCTGGGACGCATGGTGACGCGCGCTGGCCGCCGCATCGAACTCACCACCAAGGAATTCCAGCTGCTGGAATTCCTGGCACGGCGCCAGGGCCAGGTGGTAACACGCACCTTGCTGCTCGAAGGGGTGTGGGATCTGCATTTCGATCCGCAGACCAATGTCATCGATGTGCACATGAGCCGCCTGCGCACTTCGATCGATCGCGACTTTCCCAAGCCGCTGATCCATACCGTGCGCGGCGCAGGTTACGTGCTGCGCGATGAGCCCTGAGCGCTCGTTCCGCAGTTCCACCGCGCGTCTGGCGCTGACCTATGGCGCGGTGGTGCTGCTGCTGGGCATTGCATTGCAGGGCACCGTATTCCTGCTGACGCGCGGTGCGCTGCGCAGCGAGATCCGCACGATTGTGTCCGCCGAACTGGACGATCTGGCACAGGATTTCAACACCGGCGGCATTGACGAGCTGGTGTCGGTGCTGCGCTCGCGCACCGACAGCTGGGGCCGCACCGGCGCGGTCTATCTGCTCACCGACGAAGCGTTGCGCCCCATTGCGGGCAATCTCACCGCCTGGCCTGCTGACGTCAAACCCGACAGCGGCAGCGAGGTCGAGTTCCGCATCAACACCACCGAAGCCGGAGTCAGCAGCAGTCATCCGGTGTGGGCGCGTGTCGAGCAACTGCCGGACAAATTCTGGTTGCTCGTCGGCACCGACACCAGCGAGAGCGAGCGCAGCATGCATCGCTTTGGGCTGGCCACCATCTGGGGCATGGGATTGATCACGGGGCTGATCGGTCTGCTCGGATGGTGGTATTCGCGCCAGACCGCGCAGCGGGTGCGCGATATCTCCGCTACCTGTGATTCCATCGTGCACAGCGATCTGAGTCGCCGCCTGGAAGTCGGCCGTCGCAGCGATGAATTCGAGCAGCTCAGCAGTACGGTCAACAACATGCTGAATCGCATCGAGCAGCAGGCCATCATGCTGCGCACCACGCTTGGCAGCATTGCGCACGATCTGCGCACGCCGCTGTATCGCCTGCGCATGCGCCTTGAAGAAGGAATGCTGCGCGAAGAGACATCCAGCGCCACCCGCGATCTGGTGGCACCGGCACTGGAAGACCTGGACCGTGTGCAGCGCACGCTGGGCACGATGCTGGAAATCGCGCGCGCCGAAACCGGCAACCTCGCGCAGGGTCAGGCACAGGTGGATCTGGCGGCACTGGCGCGCGAGATGTGCGAACTGTATGCGCCGGGCATGCAGGAACGCGGTCTGCAGTTGCGGCTGGAGCTGGATGCAGAAGCGCCGGTGGCCGGACAACGGCAGCTGCTCGCGCAGCTGATCGCGAATCTGCTGGAAAACGCGCTCAAATACGTTCCTGCAGGTGGCAGCGTAGTGCTCGAGGCGCATGCCGATGCCGCGCACACCGTGCTGGTGGTAGCCGACAACGGCGGTGGCATTTCAGAATCGGATCGTGAACGTGCGCAGCAGCCCTTCGTGCGTCTGCAGGAAGAGCCGGATCTGCCGCATGGCAGTGGTCTGGGCTTAAGCCTGGTGCGCGCCATCGTGCGTCTGCATCGGGGAGAGGTGCAGTTGCAGGACAATCATCCTGGCCTGCGCGTGGTCTGCAGCTTTCCGCGCTGGCTGTAGGTCTGGGAGAAGAGAGCCCGGGCACTGGGTATCCGGGGGTGCGAGGGCTCCCTCTCTTTCAAACCTGACTATTTCTTCGCGGTGGCGTCCGCGCGGCACTTCTTCACGAAACTCTTGCGGGCCGCGCCGGCAAGGTGCTTGTCCTTGGCCTGTTGCGAACACGAAGGGTGGGCTTCATTGGCAGCGGGTGTGGCCGTAGCGGCGAAGGCAGTACTGCCCAGCAGCACGGCGGCGGCCAGTGCGCCAATGGCAGCGGTCTTTGCGAATTTCATCGAGCGTCTCCTGTTTGGGTGGGTGGCATTGCGCGCCATCACGGGAGACATACTGGACGCCTGCCCCATACGGGCAGGTTGCTGGCGAATTAACTCTTCTTAATCGCTCGCCTACAGCGAACGCGCGGCGAAGGTGTCGCAGGCGCCGACCTGGCCGCTCTGGAAGCCCTGTTCGAACCAGTGCTGTCGCTGCGCCGCGCTGCCATGCGTGAAGCTTTCCGGCACCACATAGCCTTGTGAGCGCTTCTGGATCATGTCGTCACCGACTGCGGCTGCTGCCCCCAGCGCTTCCTCGACGTCGCCGGATTCCAGCAGGTTGCGCGAGCGCTGTGCATGGTTGGCCCAGATGCCGGCAAAACAGTCGGCCTGCAGTTCCATACGCACCTGCAATTCATTCTGATTTTCCTCCGAGCCCCGCTGTTGCGCAGCACGCACCTTCTCCGACACGCCCATCAGCGTCTGCACGTGATGACCGACCTCATGCGCCAGCACATAGGCCTGCGCGAAATCGCCGGGCGCCTTGAAGCGGCGCGCGAGTTCTTCAAAAAAGGCGGGGTCGATGTAGACCCGCTGATCAGCAGGGCAATAGAACGGCCCGGCCTCGGCGCTGGCCGAGCCGCAGCCCGAACGCGTGCCGCCTGCATACAGCCGCAGCCGCGGTGGTGAGTACGTCGCGCCCGAGGCGCGGAAGATCTCGGACCAGGTGTCTTCGGTGTCGGCCAGTACCACGCTCATGAAATCGCCGGCCTCATCGCTGGGCTTGCTCGTGGCCACGGTGGCAGTTTCCTGCGCGCCACCCTGCGCGCCTTGCATGACGCTCATGATCACGCGCGGATCCACGCCAAGGAAGTAGGCGGCCGCTGCGATGACCAGCCCGCCGATGCCGAGCTTGAAGCCGCCACCACCACCGATGCCGCCGCCGCCGCTGCCGCGTGCGTCTTCAACGTTGCTGCTTCGTCGTCCGTCACGCCAACGCATAGGCTTGTTCCTTCATTTCCACTGATTGGCTTCGGTCTTGAAGCGGGGCGATTGGGGTCGCACGATGCAGAATCGCTGGCCAGTCGGCGCTTCCATCACAATCCATCGCTTTACGGCAGAGACGCGCTTCGCACCCAGTGATTCCAGGCGCCGCGCCTCCGCTTCCAGATCATCGCTCTCGATATCCAGGTGCACACGGCTGTCATGTGCCACCTGCTGGACCTCAACATGGAGATTGCCCGGCGCGTTTTCCATCAGTCTGTAGCCTGGCTCGCTGTCAGCAGCGACCTGCAGCGGCAGCCCCAACGCCTGACTCCAGAACTGCGCCGCGGCATCCAGGTCTTCCGTCTGGCAGTCGATGATGAATCCGGCGAGTCTGCTGCGATGCATGCGCAGAAAGATATCATGCGCACGTCATGCCCGAATCCCCCCGCCTGCCGGTCGAAGACGCGCTGCCAGAACTGCTGGCAGTGCTGGCCGTCCAGCGCAATGCGGTACTGGTGGCGCCACCCGGCGCAGGCAAGAGCACCGTGGTGCCGCTGGCGCTGCTGGCAGCGGACTGGAGCCGCGGGCAGAAGATCCTGCTGCTGGAGCCGCGCCGGCTGGCAGCGCGCGCAGTAGCCAGCCGCATGGCGCAGACCTTGCGCGAGCGCGTGGGCGAAACGGTGGGCTACAGAATGCGGCTCGATACGCGCATCGGGCCACGCACCCGGCTCGAAGTGATCACCGAAGGCATCCTGACGCGATTGCTGCAGCAGGATGCCGCACTGGAAGGCGTGGCGGCCGTGCTGTTCGACGAATTCCACGAGCGCAGCCTGCACGCGGACCTGGGCCTGGCGCTGTGCCGCGAGGCGCAGGAATCACTGGGGCTGCCGCTGCGCCTGCTGGTGATGTCGGCAACCATCGACGCGGCGGCGGTGGCCGCGCGGCTGGGCAACGCGCCGGTGGTCACTGCCGCAGGGCGCACGTTTCCGGTCTCCACCCACTATCTCGGCCGTTCGTTGCCGCTTCTGCCGGAGCAGCGAAGCTTCTCGCCGCGCGAGATCGAGCCCGTGGCCGGGCACATACAGAGAGTGCTCGCAGAGACCGATGGCGATGTGCTGGTGTTCCTGCCGGGATCACCCGAGATCCAGCGCCTGCGGGGACTGCTGGAGGCGGCGCGCATCGCAGCCCTCGATATTCATCCGCTCTACGGCGAGCTCAATATCGAAGCGCAGCAGCAGGTGCTGCAGCCCGCCGCAGCGGGGCGACGCAAGCTGATCCTCGCCACCAATATCGCCGAGACCAGTCTCACCATCGACGGGGTGCGCGTGGTGATCGACATGGGCCTTGCGCGGCGTTCGCTGTTTGATCCCGGCACGGGCATGGAGCGGCTGGTGACGGTGCGGATTTCACAGGCCTCGGCCGTGCAGCGTGCGGGACGTGCCGGCAGAACGGCGTCCGGCAGTGCCTGGCGCCTGTGGGGCGAAAGTGCGCAGGCCACGCTGGCGCTGCAGACGCCTCCCGAGATCCTCACTTCCGATCTGGCGCCGCTGGCACTGGAGCTGGCCCAGTGGGGCGCGCGCGATGCGAGCCGGATGCAGTGGATGGACCTGCCGCCGGCCGCAGCGCTGGCGCAGGCGCGCGATCTGCTGCGGCGGCTCGAGGCCATCGATGCGGAAGGCGCAATCACCCTCACGGGCCGCGCCATGCTCGACAGCGGCCTGCATCCGCGTCTTGCACACATGCTGGTGCGGGCGCGCGGCACACCCTTGCAGGCACTGGCGGCGCGGCTGGCTGCATTGCTGTCCGAGCGCGATCTGCTGCAACGTGCGCGCGATCCCGACATGCGCACGCGGCTGGAACTGCTGCGTGGCGAAGGTCGCGGCGCTGTGGATCCCGGCGCACTGGCGCGTGTGCGCGAGCTGGCCCGCCGTCTTGGCAGCGCGGGATCACGCGACGCAGAGGATGATGCGAGCTGCGGTGCCGTGCTGGCCTGGGCCTATCCCGACCGCGTGGCGCAGCTGCGGGCCGGATCCGGCGGCGCGGCCGGTCAGCGCTATCTGCTGGCCAACGGGCGCGGCGCAGCGCTGGAACAGATTTCAACCTTGGCCAGCGCGCAGTATCTGGTGGCACTGGACATGGATGACGCCGACGGCGCGGAAGCGCGCATCCGCCTTGCCGCGCCGCTGACCCGCGAGCAGCTGGAAGACGCGCTGCGCGCACAGCTCACCGAAAGCGTGGAGACGGATACCGATCCGCGCAGCGGTGCATTGCGCGCCCGCCGTGTACGGCGTCTGGATGCCCTGGTGATCGAAGAGCGACGCGCCGAGCTCGCGCCCGAAGACGCCGCGCAGGCCTTGCTCGCCCAGCTGCAGCGCCAGGGACTGGATGCTTTGCCCTGGGGAGAGGCCGGTGCCCGGCTGCGTGCCCGGCTGAAGTTCGTCACCGATCACAGTGCCGGTGCCCGCATCGACTGGCCGCCCAGTGACGACGCGGCATTGCTGCTCGATCCTGAACAATGGCTGGGGCCCTGGTTGCCTGGCATCAATCGCCTGGAGCAGCTTGGCAGCGGCAAGCTCGGCGAGGCGCTGCTGTCCCGCTATTCGCATGCGCAGCGCAAGCTGCTCGATGAATATGCCCCAACGCATGTAACGGTGCCCACTGGCACGCGTGTCGCCGTGGACTATGAGGACGAGAACGCACCCTGCATCGAAGTTCGCATGCAGGAAGTGTTCGGCCTGGCCGATACGCCGCGCATCGCCGGGGGACGCGTGCCGGTGACCATGAAACTGCTCTCACCTGCGCGCCGCCCCATGCAGATCACCCGCGACCTGGCCGGCTTCTGGCGCGGCAGCTACGCCGAGGTGCGCAAGGACATGCGTGGCCGCTATCCCCGGCACTACTGGCCCGAGGATCCGCTGCAGGCCGAGCCCGTGCGTGGCCTGCGGCCCAAGGGCAGGATCAGCTAGAATTCACGCATGAATCCAGCCTTCTACCCCCATGCCAAGGTGTTGCACCTGTTCTTCATCATCGCCTGGATGGCCGGCGTGTTCTATCTGCCGCGCATCTTCGTGCATTACGTCGAAGGCAGCGCGGCAGGCGAAGATGTGCGACGCCTGAAGGTGATGGCGAAGCGCCTGTATCACTTCACCAGCATGATGGCCGTGTTCGCGCTGGCCTCGGGGCTGACGCTCTGGCTGGGCTTCGGATTCAGCGGTGGCTGGATCCATGCCAAGCTGGCCTTCGTCGCTTTCCTGGTGGCGTACCACATTTCCATGCGCATCTACATGAAACGGATGCAGCGCGATGGCCAGCTGCCCGGCGCCAATACGCTGCGCTGGTACAACGAACTGCCGCTGCTGTTCCTGCTGCCAATCCTGTGGCTCGTGGTTTTCAAACCGTTCTAGGGAACCCAGGCCTTTGCAATCTGCATCCGCATCGATCAGCAAGGAATTCATCTCGGCTGATTCACTGCTGCGTGATTCCCTCGCGCTGGGCATGCAGATTGTGCGCAGCGGCTTCCGTCCCACATTCCTGGTGGGTGTCTGGCGCGGTGGCGCGCCCATCGGCATCGCGGTGCAGGAGGTACTCGAATACTGCGGCATGCCCTGCGATCACCTGGCAATCCGCACCTCGTCGTATGCGGCGATGGACCAGCGGGCCAATGAGGTGCGCGTGCATGGCATCGACTACCTGGTGTCGCGCCTGGCTGCCGAAGACCAGTTGCTGCTGATCGACGATATCTTCGATTCGGGCCAGAGCCTGCAGGCTTTGCTCGACGAGCTGCGCCGCCGCTGCCGCCGCAACATGCCCGAGCATGTCCGCATCGCTACCGTTTACTACAAGCCAGCCCGCAATCGCACTTCGATCAAGCCGGACTACTTCGTGCGCGCGACCGATGCGTGGCTGATTTTCCCGCATGAACTGCAGGGGCTGACGCGCGAGGAAATCCTCGCCAGCAAGCCAGTCGACGAGAGTTTTTTCGACCGCCAGCAGGATCCGGCTAGCGCGTGATGCGCAGCATCTGGTTGGCGCCGCGCTGGAATTCATAGGAAACGTGCACTTTTTCAGCCTTCAGGCCCATTCGCGGCAGCGCCAGCAGCACCGCGCGCAGATGGCGTGATTCCTTGCCGTCCAGCTCCAGCAGCGGGAATATGCGCACTTCCTCGGCGACGCGCGCCAGTTCGCGCAGCGCCTGCAGGTGAAAGGCCAGGTTCTGCTGCTCGCTGTAGAGAAACAACAGATGCGAACACAGCGCCAGGTCGAAGCTGCTGTCATGGAAGGGCAGATCGGGGAATCCGCCGGTCACATAGCGTCCTTGTGCGATGCCGCCCTCGTAATCGGCCATGAACTGTTCCATGGCGGCCAGGCGCGTGGCGATCAGTTCATCCACATCGGCAAAGTTTTTCCAGACATAGCTGTCACGGTTGCTGCGCATCTGTGTGGTGATGGTCCTGGCGGTGGCATCGATGCGTTCGCGGATATCGCCGGCGCGGAACTGGTACAGCGGGTCCGCCGACACGATGCGCATGCCCTGCGCCGTGCCCTCGCAATTGAACGAGGCGGGGCCGTCGCCACATCCCAGGATGGACAGCCGCTTTTCCGTGTCGCCCAGAGCGAACATGGCGCAGTACTCGGCCAGGTTGCGACCCCAGGGGACTACGTCATTGAGTGTGAACGCCATGCACCATCCTTTGCGACCACGATACACACTGCGGCAGTCAAAGCCGCTATCCAGATGCCCAGCAGACCATCGAACGACCCGACCAGGAATGACCAGCTGCCGTCCGGTGCCGGTGCCGAGATCTTCCTGAATACGGCGATCACGGCCACAAAGCCGGCGTGCAGGCCGATGCAGCCGGCGATGTCGCCCCAGCGCTGCCGCACCAGCGCCAGCAGCACACCGACAAAATACAATGCCACGAAAGCGTCGAGGATCCGCAATGGCTGCATGAATGCCGTGAAGAATCCCTGCAGCGCCACGAAGCCGCTCCACGCATTCACCTCATCATAGGGGACGCTGGCGGCGCGTCCCAGGAAATGCACGGCGCTGTACAGCAATGGCACTGCAAACAGTGCAGTGCGGACAGCGCCCTGTCGCAGCAGCGCCCCCTGCATCGCGCCGCGAAAGAAGGACTCTTCGATCAACGCCACCAGCAGACCGCTGCCGATGCCCTTCAGCAGCAACGGCAACAGCCCGGCGAAATCAGCCGGCAGCCGCTCGCTCCAGATCCGCACGCCGAGCGCGAACAGTGGCACCAGTGCCAGCGTCATCAGCGCGAGGCCGCCAAGCATGCCGGTCAGGAGGCGCCGCAGGAACTGCGGCCACGGCCGGCTGTATCCCAGCAGTGCACGCTGCGCCAGGTGCTGGCGGATCATCAGCCATGTCGTGAGGGCGATTACACCCAGCATGGTCAGGCGACTGAACACCCGATGCAGTGGAAACACGGCCAGCGGTGCGAACATCGACTGCACCCAGGGACTCGCTACGGCCGCCACCAGCATGGCCACCAGCAGCACCAGCACGAACGCCAGAAAGATGCGGGCTGGCGAGGTGGCCTGGTTCATGCGTTCAGGGAGTCTGGCGCAGGGACTGGTCAAACGCCATGCCCGCCTGGCGCAGGAAGGCGCGCCCCAGCTCGGTGATGACAATGGATGTGTCCTGCAACTGAATCAGGCCGTCCTGCTGCAAGTTGCGCAATGCGCTTTCGGTGTGCGACCACCAGTTCGCGGCACGGTCGGCAGCGGTCGGCAGCATGCGCGAGGTGGTCAGCAGATCCCACAGCAGCGAGCGGATCCGCAGATCGATTGCGCTCAATAAATGGCCACGCTGCAACGGCAGCTCACCGGCCAGCACGCGGGTCTCGTACTGCTGCAGGTTCTTTTCATTCTGAGCATAGGCGCGGCGGTTGTCGCCGATGGCTGAAACGCCCAGCCCGATCAGGGCCTGCGTGGCGCTGGCCGAAAAGCCCATGAAATTGCGGTACAGCGCACCGCCGGCCAATGCCCGCGCCAGCGCATCGTCGCGGCGCGCGTACTGATCCATGCCGATTTCCACGAAATCGCTGGCGCCCATGCGGTCGCGGCCCAGCTCGAACATCTGCAGGCGCGCCGCGGTATCCGGCAGATCCGCTTCGGTGTAACGGCGCTGGCTGGGCTTGATCCACGGTACATGCGCGTAGGGCAGGAACGAGATGCGCTCCGGACGCAGGCGCTCGACGACGTCGAAGGTGGCGTTCAGGCTGTCTGCAGTCTGCAGTGGCAGGCCGAAGATCAGATCGAACGAGATGCTGGTGAAGCCCAGGTCGCGTGCGTCATCGATCACGCGCTGCACCTCGGCTTCGGTCTGCACACGGTTCACGATTTCCAGCACGCGCGGATCGAAGTCCTGCACGCCAATGCTCAGGCGGCTGAAACCATGGCGCCGCAGCACCTGCAGTTGCTCACGCGTGGTGTTGCGCGGATCCACCTCGACGGCGAAATCGGCAGCCGCGCCAACCCGGCAATGCTGCAGGATGCCATCGAGCAGGGCATCGAGTGATGCAGCCGGCAGGTACGTAGGTGAACCGCCGCCCAGGTGCAGCTCACCCAGTGTCAGAGGCAGGCCACCGAGTCGTTGTCGATACAGCGTGAATTCACGCAGCACCGTCGCGACATAGGGGGCCGCCAGCGCATGGTTGCGCGCCAGCCGCATGTTGCAGCCGCAGAAGGTGCACAGTGACTTGCAGAACGGAATGTGCACATAGATGCCGCAACGGGCGGCCGGCGCCTGCAACGCACTGGCCATGCCTGCCAGCCAGGCGGATTCCGCGGGCGCGGTGCCCCACTGCATCACGGTGGGGTAACTGGTGTACCGGGGACTGGGCAGGTTGTACCTGTCCAGCAATCCCGGCGGGATGCGTATCACCCGAAGATCTCCCGCTGCAGCGTCACGAAGCGACGCACATTGGCTTCCGGCGTGCGCTGCAGGATGCCGTGGCCCAGGCCGCAGATCCAGCCGCGGCGCAGCGTCGCCGGCAGTGCCAGCAGGCGATTGAAATATTCTCGCAGGCGGCGTTCGAGTTCATCGATGGGCAGGTGCAACCACTCTGGATCCACATTTCCCTGGATCGCCCAGCGGTCGCCGTACCGTGTGAGCACTTCGCCCATGTCATGGCGCCAGTCGATGCCCAGGCACTGGAACGGAAGTCCCTGCAGCAGATCCCAGTACGCAGGGCCCGTGCCGCGCGAGTAATAGGTCACCGGTGTAGTCGCATCGAGCTTGCGGAATCGCGCCAGCAGGTCGGCCAGCACCGGCACGACATGCCGGCCGTAAGTGTCCGCATCGATCTCGCCGGCGGCCGTGTCGAACAGCGCCACCACTTCGGCTCCCGCGCGTGATTGCAGTGCCATGTTGGCGGCGAGCAGGTCGAGCAGCTTGGCGTTGAACGCCTGGTACACGCCGTTGGTCAAGCCGGACAGCGCCGCCTGCGCGTTTTCATGCGAGCCGGCTGCGGCATACACATACAGCGTGAAAGGCCCGCCGACGAAGCCGATCAGTCCCTTGTCGCCGCGCAGTCGCGTGCGCGTGAGCTGCATGGCGTCGGCCTGGAACTGCATGAATTTCGCCTGGTCGACACCTCCCTTGAGTTTTTCCACATCGGCCAGCGTGCGGATATGGAAATCGAGCTTCGGGCCCGGGTCGTAACGCAGGCCCGTGCCCATCGCTTCGAGCGGAAACAGCAGATCCGAAAACAGGATGGCCGCGTCGAAATTGAAATCGTGGATCGGGCCCATGGCCGTCTCGGCCGCAAGTTCCGGTTGCTTGCACAGGCTGATGAAATCGTTGTAACGCTTCAGCGCCTGGTAGTGCGAGTGGTAACGGCCGGCCTGCCGCATCATCCACACGGGCGGGCGTCCGGTGTTGCGGCGATTCAGTGCGGCGGCAAGCAGGGTTTCAGTCATGGTGCAGTCTCGAGTTGATAGCCCACGCCGCGGATGCTGCGGATGGTGCGGGGGTCGGAAGGGTCGCGCTCCACCAGCTTGCGCAGGCGCAGGATGAAATTGTCGACGGTGCGTTCGGTGGGAAATTCGTCAGGCGCCCAGGCCCGGCCGAGGATTTCATCGCGACTCACTGCCTTGCCGGACTCTTCCACCAGCAGCTTCAGCACTGCGCATTCCTTGTGCGTCAGGCGATGCAGCGTGCCGCCGCTCTCGGCGGTGAAGCGGCCGAAGTCCACGATCGCGATGCCGATGCGCACCGGCCCGGTATCGGTGGCGCTGCGCCGCGCGATGTCTCCGGCACGCTTCAGCATGTTGTGCACGCGCAGCAGCAGTTCGCGGAATGCGAACGGCTTGGTCATGTAATCGTCGGCGCCAAGTTCCAGCCCGTGGATGCGGTCTTCTGGCGTGCCATAGGCCGTGAGGAACAGCATTGCCGTGCGCGGGCTGACTTCGCGCAGATGGCGCGCCACTTCAAAGCCATTGCCGTCGGGCAGTCCCACGTCGAGTACGGCGGCATCGAATTGCTGCTGCTGCAGGGCCGCGCGTGCGGCCTGCACGCCGCCAGCGTGCGTAACGCTAAAGCCTTCGCTGGTAAAACGCGAGGACAGGGTGCCTGCGACATTCGGATCGTCTTCGACCAGCAGCAGCGAATGCGGACTCATGGAGTCGGGCAATCAGCCGTTGGCGCGCTGGAAGTGCAGTGTGACGGCAAATCCACCGCCTTCTGCAACGGTGAATTCCACGTCGCCGCCCATGCGATCCATCAGCACCCGCACCAGGTAGAGGCCGACGCCAGTGCCGCGCGAGGTGTTGCCGCGCATGAACAGGCGGCCGAGCCTGGTTGGATCGCCATCGAAGCCGCGACCGTCGTCGCGATAGGCCAGGGTCACGCCCTTGTTGCTGGCGCTGGCCTGCACATCGATGTGAATCAGTTCGCGGTCACCGTGGCGCAGCGAATTCTCGACCAGGTTGCGCAGGATGAGCTGCAATGCGGCTGTGTCGCCATGCACAGCCGGCAGGTCCGCATTGATGACCACGCGCAGATCTGCCCCTTCACCTTCCGTGGCCACGATGCCGCGCAGCACCCGATCCAGCCAGCCCTCCAGCCGGATCGCCTGTTCAGCCAGCGAGCCACCACCCTCGATGCGCGCCAGCTCCAGTGTCTTGTCGATCTGCGATTCCAGCCGGTGCGTGTCCGACAGCAGCCGCTCGATCAGTTCCTGCGAGGGCTCGCCGGCGGCAATGGCCTCGGTCTGCAGGCGCACGCTGGTGAGTGGCGTGCGCAGTTCATGCGTCAGTGCGGCGAAGAAAGCCTGCGTGCCGCGCGCGCGCTGCATGTCCCGGCGGTAATACCAGAACAGCGCGCCGGACACCGTCAGCAGCAACAGCAGGAACGTGCTCGACTCCCATTGCAGCATCCGCTGTGTGCGCCCCAGCTCTGCCAGCGCCTCGGCCTGTGGAATCCCGGCGCTCTGGCTGAGATCGGCGATGCGCTCCGACTGTCGCAGCACGATGGATGCCCACCAGAAGCCCAGCACCAGGATCACGGCCAGCCACAGGCCGGCCAGGATGGCCACGCGTCGCGACTGCCGCACCGGTTTGACGCTTAGTGCGCCTTTGCTGTCCATTTGCGCCACTCTTCAACGGAAGGGAATGCGCGGAAGTTTCGCACGCCCGCACGGCGGATGTGTTCTGCGGTTTTGCCTGGGCCACTGGCCTGATGGGCATGCGCGCTCACCAGTTGCCGGCCGCGCTCGAACTGCGCGGTGCTGCTCCAGAAGACATGCGAGGCCGCTGCCAGTGCGCCGGCATCGGGGAGCGCGGAATCGGCTACGGCATAGGTGGCGATGACAGTCGCGCCCGCCCAGCTGCCGGCCTGCCAGGGCTCTGCGGCCGTGCTGTGCGTGAGCACAGTCCACTGTGCTGGCGGGGGTAGTCGCAACACGGGTTCTGCCACGAGGGCAGCGGCAGTCTCTGCGCCCAACCCTTCCGCACAGCCCTGCACCCACACGCCCGCGGCGGCGAGCGCGAACCAGCTCTTCGTGCCCGAAGTCCAGACAATGCGACCCGCGAGCAGCGGCGCGGCATTGGCCGGCAGTGCGCGTGAATGCGCGACGAACACGGCGCCGTCACGCAGTTGCGCGCCGAGACCCGCGGCATCCACAACCGCAGTGGCCGCTGCACGCTCGGCCTTGCTGCCATCCCAGCTGTGTACCGCACCCACATGCTCGGGCAGTGCAGTCTGCGGCAGATAGCGACGCTCCGCGATATCGACGTTGCCGGCGCTGCGTCCTGCCACCTGCATCAGGCCGCCCAGATCAGGCAGCCACTGCAGCGTGGCGCCAAAGCGCTGATGGCAGCCGCCGCCATGTTCGGCCAGCATCTGGCGCTCGACCGCGATGGCGCCGCGTGTTTCCGGATGTTCCAGCGCGGCTAGCAGGGCACGCGTGTCCGCATCGTCGGCGCGGCATTCGATCGCCAGCGCGCCCTGGCCCGGCGCACCCGGTGAATCAGTCAGTGGCAGCACCATGAGATGCAGGCCCTGCAGCAGTTCGCGCAGCAGGTGCTGGCCCTGGCGCTCGGTGCTGGTGTCGGCAAACAGTCGCGACAGGCCTGCCAGCGCCAGCACGATGCCGTCGAGTTGCCGCTCCGAGTCGCGCGGTTCGCGCAGGCGACGCAACCGGCCATCGACATTGCCGCGCAGGTTTTCAAGCGTAATCCGGTTGCGCGCGGCATGCGGTAGTGCCTGCGAAAAGAACGGCGGCAACAGTTCGGCGCGCCGCGGCGAAGAAGTGCCGATGCGCAGGTTTGCCCCCTGCGCCAGGCGTTCAGGCACATCGGCGGCGAAGATGGCGATGTCGCGCGGATTGGCGCGCTTGGGCACGGCCGCCAGCACGAAGCCGGCGGGCCGCTCCAGACTCAGGTCCTTCAGCGAGTGCACGGTGAAATCAACGCGTGCTTCATGCAGCGCCAGATCGATCTCGGCGGTGAAGAATTCCTTGCCCTCCATCGCCGACAGCGGCTTGTCGAGTACGCGATCACCGCGTGTTTCGATGCCCACCAGTTCGACTTCCAGCCCTGGATGCGCAGCGCGCAGCGCGGCAGCCACCTGGCTGCTCTGCACCCAGGCCAATGCGGAACGACGCGTCCCGAGACGCAGTGTTTTGGTCACGGTCATAGATGAATTAGTAGCTGAAAGCCTGAAAGACAGCCAGATCCTCCCAGCCATGATTCGAACTGCCCGCGCGCGAGCCGTCTGCATCGTCGAGCCGGGCCAGTTGCGCCTTGCTCGCACAGGCCTTGTGGGCCCGCGCCAGCAGCAGATCGCGGTGCGATGCCTGCGAGTCGCGCAGGCCGAACAGATCCTTGAGCGTGGCAATGCCATTGACCTGTTGCCAGGCGGTGCCAACCGTGGTGTCGATGCCCAGATGCAGCACCCGCCCATCGTGCGCGCCGTGATGCCGCCATGCCAGTGCGCGCGTGGCGTCGAGTGTCGCGTCCGCGGGAATGCAGATCACCACATCGCGGGCACGACGCCAGGCCGCGGCCTCAGCTTTCGGCGTGGATTCCAGCAGTCGCACGCGACCTTCGATCTGTGCCGCGCGCTGACGCGACAGCATTTCTGCCGCGCGCGCGGGGCTGCGGTTCCAGATCAGCACTTCGCCGCTGTCAAGAAACGGGAGGATGGTTTCGGCCAGCTGGCCGGCGCCCAGCAGCAGCGTAGGTCCCTGCAGGTTGCCGCCCAGCAGGCGCCGCACCAGTGAGCCGTAAGTAGCGCTGCCCAGGCTCACGACGTATTCGCTGCGGATTTCTTTCGTATCCTGCAGCAGGCGCTGCATCCACGGGCGCAGCAGTCGCGCCTGTTCCGGCTGTGCCAGTTCGTGGTCGCGCCAGGATTGCTTTACCTGGCCGAGGATTTCGGTTTCCCCGGCGATCTCGCTTTCCAGCCCGCAGGCAAGCTGCAGCAGGAAGCGGTATGCAATGGCACCGGTGTAAAGCTCGTAGCCCGCCGCATGGGCTTCTGCAGGCATGGGCTGATCGTCTGGCGCATGCACGCCGACCCGCACCTCGCGCAGGCAGGTGCCGATCACGCAGGCATCGGGCAGCAGCGTGGTGGACGTGTCGCCCGAGGTCTTGCGATTCAGAACGATGAGGTCGGCCAATGCCATGCGGGCAGCCTAGAGAGGCGGCCGGCCGCGTTTGTCATCGCAGAGTCACTGCCGGCGAGGGCGTCGCGCACAGATGAGAATCGCTCTCATCTTTTGCTGTCGGCTGCCTCGAAATGAGCAAGCTGGTCGGCGTGAGCCTGCCTGAACGAGGGACGACCGATTACGCGGGCTACATAAGCTTCGGTGGCCGGTCGTTCGCCGAGAGCGCGCACCTCCGGAATGCGCAGCACATCCGCCATCAGCAGGTCCGCGACGGTGAAGCGCCCGGCGGCGAGCCATTCCTGTTCGCCCAGCACCCGTTCCATATGGCCGAGGCGCTGGTTCAACCAGCCGGTCAGCGCATTGTCCCTGGGCCCCGACTTGGTCAGGAACCACCACGGCACGGAGGCCATCTCGATCGAGTTCAAGGCGGCAATCGTCCATTGCAGGGTTTGTGCTGCTGCAGCCGCATCGCGTGGCATCAGCCGCTCGCTCTTGCCAGCCAGATGCAGCAATCCCGCGCCGCTTTCAAATACATTCACGCCTTCGTCCTGCAGGAACGGGATCTGGCCGAATGGCTGCTGCGCCAGGTGGTTGGTTTCGCGGCCATCGAATGCAATCGTGCGGACGATGTAACGCAGTCCCGCTTCCTCGCATGCCCATCGCAGCCGCAGGTCACGCACGAAGCCGCGCGGACCTTGCGGCACCCAGTCGTAGGTCCAGATGGTGAGTTCACTCATGATGCGTTCCGGGTGCTGAATTCCGCGAGTCGCTCGAGACCGCTGGTCCAGCCCTTGTCATGCGATTCGCGTGCGCCTTCCGGCAGCTGTTCATGCGTGACCACGACTTCGGTGCTCTGGCCGGCGGGCAGCAGCTCCACGGTCACCAGTGTTTCGCGGCCTTCCGTGCCACGGGAAAGCCACGTGAACACCATGCGGCGCGGGCGATCGATGACCCGGTAAACACCGTGATGCGAATAGGATTCCTCCGCGCCCTGCATGATGATCTCGTAGCGGCCACCGACGCGGGCATCGGTCTTCGCGCTGGTGTGACGGATGCCATTCGGCCGCATCCAGATGCCCAGTGCCTGCGGTTCGAGCCAGGCGTCGAAGATTTCTTCAGGCGAAGCGGCAATCGGGCGTCGCACGACGAGGGCAGGGGCGGTGGCTGCTTGTGCGGCGGCATTCATTTGCGTTTCCTCTTCTTGTCCGGAATGTAGTTTTCAAGGCCGGCAAGGCGGCCTTCCCAGAAGGTGCGGTAATGCTCGAGCCAGGCCGATGCCTCGGCCAGCGGCGTGGCATTGAGCGACAGCACATGATCGCGGCCGTGCACCGAGCGTCGCAGCAGTCCGGCGCGTTCCAGCATGCGGATGTGCTTTGACACCGAGTTCAGTGAGATTGGAAAGGCGGCAGCGATGTCGGTGACTCGCGCATCGGAGGTCTGCAGTCGCGCAAGAATCGCGCGCCGCGTCGGATCGCCCAGCGCGTTGAAGACCTGGTCCAGGCCGCCAGTTTGATATTCACCCATAAGGGTGAATGTAGAGGCGCAAGGCACGCGTTGTCAAGCGCCGGGCGGTGGTCCCGGCGCCGTGCTGTTTACAGGTCGAGTTCGATGCTCACGGGGCAGTGATCCGAGCCCATGACATCGGCGTGAATCCTTGCTTCCTTTACATTGGGCTTCAGTGACTGCGAAACCAGCACGTAGTCGATTCTCCATCCCACATTGCGTGCCCGCGCATTGGCGAAATGGCTCCACCAGGAGTAGTGCCCGTTGCCAAATGTGAAGATGCGGAAAGTGTCGACGAAACCCGCATCCACGAAGTTCTGGAAACCTTCGCGTTCTTCATCCGTGAATCCCTTCTTGCCGCGGTTCGGCTTGGGATTGGTGAGATCAAGCTCGGTGTGCGCCACATTCAGGTCGCCGCAAAACACCACCGGCTTCTTCTGCTCGAGCTGCTTGCAGTAGGCGAGAAACGCGGGATCCCAGTGCTTGTGCCGCAGTGCCACGCGCGAAAGATCTTCCTTGGCGTTCGGCGTATACACGGTGACCAGGTAGAACTTCTCGAACTCCGCAGTGACGACGCGCCCCTCGTTCCAGGAGTCGCGCTTGAGTTCGTCGGCGAAACTGAACTTCGCCGCGAAGTCGTCGGGAAAGCCATTCACGACCTGCAGCGGCTGCACGCCCGAAAAGATGGCCGTGCCCGAATAGCCTTTCTTCTCCGCGGAATTCCAGTACTCGTGGTACCCGGCCAGGTCGACCTCGGCCTGGCCACGCTCGGCCTTGGTTTCCTGCAGGCAGAGGATGTCCGGCTTGTGCTCGGCGATGAACTGCTGGAAGGTGCCTTTGCGGACAACGGCACGAATGCCGTTGACGTTCCACGAATAGATCTTCATGCGCGGTTCCCTTAAGGGTCCAGGCCTTCGTCCTTGCGCGCCTTCTGCACCGAGGGACGGGCGCGAACGCGCTCGTAGAACGCACTCAGTTTCGGAAACTGCTCGATGCTGACGCCGACGCGCGAACGCCAGCTCAGGGTCACATACAGGTAGGCATCCGCCACGGTGAAGTTGTCGCCGGTGAGGAAAGGCTTGTCGCCGAGTGAATTCTCGATGAACTTGTGTCGCGCTGCGATCAACTCGCGTGCCGCTGCCTTCACTTCCTCGGTGCTGCCTGGCTTGAACAATGCTCCATGGCACTTGTGCACTTCGGAATTCACGTAGGCCAGCCATTCCACTACGCGAAAGAAACCCAGTGTGCCGGCTTCCGGCGCCAGCTTGTGCGACTTGTCCAGGGTCGAGATGTAGCTCAGCACGGCCACGTTCTCGGTCAGCATCTCGCCATTGTCGAGAATCAGCGTGGGCACATAGCCCTTCGGATTGAACGACAGGAAGTCCTTGCCGTCACCGGCCTGCTTGGTCGCGCGATCAACGGCAAACGCCTCGAAGGTCTGGCCGGCTTCGATCAG
This sequence comes from Gammaproteobacteria bacterium, assembly GCA_031424095.1. GTDB lineage: Bacteria > Pseudomonadota > Gammaproteobacteria > Steroidobacterales > Steroidobacteraceae > ZC4RG30. The sequence goes on along the minus strand of JANPGU010000022.1, from coordinate 178 downwards.
GCTGATATAGGAGGCGAGCGAACACGCACCATTGAGATAATAGAGTTTCATGGCGATTTCCTTGGTGAACAGCAGTGCATTGTAGCGCTGCCCGGGTTGTATTCAGCCCGGAACCAGCACCGTCAGTTTCAAATCGGGGCGTTGCGCCACGCGCAGCGTGAACTGATCATATTCGACG
>JANPGU010000021.1:0-11521 GCA_031424095.1 Gammaproteobacteria bacterium | reverse complement strand
CCCGGGCATGCGCGAGATGCTCAGCGTTACCGCAGCCATCTATGGCCAGGGCATGGGCGAGAAGATCGCCCTGCTCACCGACGGCCGTTTTTCCGGCGCGACGCGCGGCATGTGCATCGGCTATGTCGGGCCCGAGGCCGTGATCGGCGGTCCGATCGCCTTGCTGCGCGATGGCGACATCATCGCCATCGATGCGCGCGCCGGCACCCTCGAGGTGCAGCTGTCGGACGCCGAACTGCTGGCCCGGCGCGCCAGCTGGCAGCCCATGCCGCGGGCGGCGCTGGCCGGCGCGCTGCAGAAATACGAGCAGCTGGTGGGGCCGGCCTGCAATGGCGCGGTCACGCATGCCGGCGCGGTGCAGTGGCCTTACGAATGAAGCCCGAAGTGTACGTGGCCTTCCGGCTGCCGCCGGAACTGGCAGCGCTGGACGATGATCGCTATGTGCTGCATCTTCATGACAGCCTCGAGGGTCTGGACGCGGCCGCACGGGCACGCGTGCGCGCACTGGTTACCAACGGCATTCGCGGTGCCGACCAGGCATTGCTCGACTGCTTTCCGAACCTCGAACTGGTGGCGAGTCTCGGCATCGGCCTCGACGCGCTGGACCTGCCTGCGGCCTGCGCGCGCCGGATTGCAGTAACCAACACGCCGGGCCTGATTGCCGACGATGTAGCCGATCTTGCGATGGCGCTGATCGTCGACCGGCTGCGGCGCGTGCAGGACGCCAACCGCTTCGTGCTGGCCGGCGACTGGAGCCGCGGACCCTTTCCGCTGGCGCGTTCGCTGGGTGGCAAGACGGTGGGGATTGTCGGCTACGGCAGCATCGGCGCGGCCGTGGCCCGGCGTGCCGAAGCGTTTCGGATGCGCGTGCAGTGGCACGGCCCGCGGCCCAAGCCGGATGTGCCACATGAATACGTCGCCAGCCTGGAGCAGCTTGCCGAGCAGGCGGATGTGCTGGTGGTCTGCTGCGCGGGCGGTGCCAGCACTCGGCACCTGATCGATGCACGGGTGCTTGCGAAACTCGGATCCGACGGCGTGCTCATCAATGTGGCCCGCGGTTCAGTCATCGATACGCCAGCGCTCATCGCCGCACTGGAGGAAGGCCGCATCGCCAGCGCCGCACTCGACGTGGTCGAGGGCCAGCCGTTGATTCCCGCAGCGCTGCTGCGCTCACAGGCCGTGCTGCTGACCCCGCACCTGGGCACCGCCACGCGCGAGACCCGTGCCCGCATGGGCGCCCTGGTGCTTGAAAGCCTGGCTGATCATTTCGCCGGCCGGCCGCTGCAGCACGCTGTCCGCGCCTGAAGCCATCGCAGGCGCGCAGCGAAACGGCCCGCACAGTTTCCCGTGCGGGCCGCTCATTCCAACATCGATCCCGACGCTTTACGCGATCGAGAACCCCTGACGGGTGATCGGCATGGTGCGGATACGCTCCTTGGTGGCAGCGTAGATCGCATTGCAGATCGCGGGTCCGGCCGGCGGGAACGCCGGTTCACCCACGCCCGTTGGCGGGTAGTTGGTGTCGAGGAAGTGCACATCGACCTGCGGCGCCACCGGCATGCGCGCAATCCGGTAAGTGTCGAAGTTCTGTTCCTTGATGCGACCGTTCTCGATGGTGACCTCGAGGGCCAGCGTCGAGAGCGCGTCAACGACACATCCCTGCACCTGGTTCTCGGCACCGGAGAGATTCACGATGGGGCCGATATCGCCCACCACCGTCATCTTGTGCAGCGTGACCTTCTTCTTTTTGTCGACGCTGACCTCGGCCACTTCGGCGAAGTGACCCTGGTGCGAGAAGTGGAATGCCAGACCATGGAAGTGGCCCTTGGGCAGCGGCTTGCCATAGCCCGAACGCTCCACCGCTGCCAGGATGACTGCCTTGGCGCGATCCGCATTCAGTCCGCCACCGCCGAAGCCGCCACCGGCGCCCGCTGCAGCGGGAGGGGGAGCCTGCTTCTGTCCGAATACCTCGATCAGGAATTCGGCGTGGTCGCGCTTGGCCGCCACCGACAGCTCGTGCATGAACGACTGCACCAGCCACCCCGTGGTGTTGGACGTCGGCGCGCGCCATGGGCCGCAGGGCGTCTTGATCGGCATCAAGGTCTGGGTCAGTCGATAGTTCGGCGTGTACTCAGCCGGGAACTCATTGGGTGAAGGCCAGCCACCACCCGCTACCGCACGCACTGGACGCGGGGCCTGAGGCGCAGCACCGGCAGCAGCAGCCGGCGCAGGCGCAGCCGCCGCGCTATCCATGAATGAAATGACATGCCCGGTCCAGGCCGTGAGCCTGCCCTTCTCGTCCAGACCGGCCTTGAACGCGTGAAAGCCACCGGCGCGGTAGATGTCATGCGTCAGGTCGTCTTCGCGGGTCCACATCAGCTTCACCGGCACCCCGCCGGCCTGCTTGGAAATGGCCGCTGCTTCGCAGGCATATTCGTGACTGAGGCGACGACCGAAACCGCCACCGACGCGCGTCTGATGCAGCACCGAACGCGTGGGCGCAACACCCACCACCTTGGCAGCCAGCGTGCGTGCCCCGTCGGGAATCTGCACCGGTGCCCACAGTTCGAGCTTGTCGCCCTCGGGATCCTTCTGGTACCAGGCCGTGGTGTTCTGCGGCTCGAGCGGCTGATGGCCGACGAAGCCGAAGGTGTAGTAGGCCTCCACGGTCTTCTTGGCACCGGTGAAAGCCGCATCCACATCGCCAACCTTTTTCAGTTCCTGCACGCCGGCACCGGACTTGCGAGCCACTTCAGCCTGCGCACTGAGCGCCGTCCAGCTGTCCTTGGATGCGTTGGTCTCATCCCAGACAACCTTCAGCTTCTTCTTGGCAGAGAACGCAGCCCAGGTGTTGTTCGCGACGATGGCGACACCGGGAATCACTTCGGCAATGCTGCCGGTGCCTTCCAGGACGAACGCATCGACCACGCCGGGCAGCTTGCGGATTTCATCGAGGTTGGCCGAAACCACCTTGCCGTATACCGCTGGGCACTTCTCGAACACGGCCACCTTCATGTTGGGCAGCTGCACGTCTACACCGAACATGCCCTTGCCCGTCACGAGACCAGGATTGTCGAAACCCGAGGTGCGCTTGCCCATCAGCTTGAAGTCCTTGCGGTCCTTCAGCTTGAGCGCAGCCACCGCCGGCACAGGCAGTGCAGCGGCGGCATTGGCGAGTTCGCCATAGGTCGCGCTGCGATTGCTGCCGGCATGCTTGACCACACTCTCCGAGGTGGTGATCTCACTTTCTGGCACACCCCATGCTTGCGCGGCCGCAGCCACCAGCATGGCGCGCGCACCGGCGCCGGCCTGGCGCAGCGTGGTATACGCCGAGGGAATGGACAGCGAACCACCGGCGAACTGCGTGCCGTATACGGCCGCGTTGATCGGCGCCTGTTCAATCGATACGTCGGACCACTTGGCGTCCAGTTCTTCCGCGAGGATGATGCCGAAGGCGGTCTTGATGCCCTGACCGATTTCCGGATTCTTGGAGATCAGCGTGATCTTGCCGTCCGGCGTAATGCGGACGTAGGCGCTGGGGTTGAACGGAGGTCCCGGCGGGCCGGCCGGACGCGCGGGGGCTGCAGGCGCTGCACCCGCTGCGGCCTGTGCTTCGGCCTTTTCGGACAGGCCAAAGCCGAACGCCAGCATCAGGCCACCGCCCGCGCCGGCGGAAACCTTCATGAAACTGCGGCGCGAGACGGGGCCAGCCAGCGGGTTCATGGATTCACGCTCGAGCTTTTCCATCTGAGCGATCTGCTCAAGGATGACCGGCGGGTAGTACTCGTTCTCGGTATTCACGATGGAATTCATGAGGCGCTCCCATTCAGAGCCTTGGCAGCGGACTTGATGGCGGTACGGATGCGGATATAGGTACCGCAGCGGCAGATGTTGCCGGCCATGAAAGTGTCGATGTCGGCATCGGTGGGATTGGGCTTCTGACGCAGCAGCGCCGTGGCACTCATGATCTGGCCCGCCTGACAGTAACCGCACTGGGGCACGTCGTGGTCGATCCACGCCTTCTGCACCGCGGTGAGCGCACCATTCTGCGCCAGACCTTCGATGGTGGTGATCTTCTGACCCACTGCACCGACCGCAGGGAACTGGCAGGAGCGCGTGGCAGTGCCATTCACATGCACGGTGCAGGCGCCGCACTGTGCTAGGCCGCAGCCGAACTTGGTGCCGACCAGTTTGAGTTCATCGCGCAGCACCCAAAGCAGCGGCTGATCGTCAGCGACCTCCACTTCGTGATCTGCGCCATTGACGTTCAGTTTTATCTTGGCCATGGTGCCCCGCATCCGGATGGATGGTTAAAAGTTGTTATGCCCCGCAAGCCGGGCGAGCATAACTGGCTGGTATGACAGCTTCAACGCCGCTGCAGTTCGAAGCAGCGATGGATGCGTGGATTACCCTGAAAATCAAAGGGGAGTGTCGGCGCAGAGATGTCCGCTATGCGGAATTCTTCGGATATAGCGCTGTCGAGTTCAAAGCGCTGTGCATTGGTGGAGAAGATCAGCATTCCATCCTTCGCCAGCATCCGCATGCAATGCCCGATGAGTGCGGCATGGTCGCGCTGGGTGTCGAGGATGTCCTGCATGCGCGCCGAGTTCGAGAAAGTCGGCGGATCCAGGAAGATCAGATCCCAGGTTGCGGCAGCGGGTTGATCTGCCAGCCATCGCACCGCATCAGCCTGCAGCAGTACATGCTGGGGACCCTGCAGCTGGTTCTGCGCCAGATTTTCCGCGGCCCAATCCAGATAGGTGCGCGACATATCCACACTCAGTGTCGACACCGCGCCGCCCGCTGCCGCGTGCACGGTGGCGACGCCCGTATAACAGAAGAGATTCAGGAACCGCTTGCCGCTGGCGTGCCTGCCAATTAACTGCCGCGTCAGCCGATGATCGAGGAACAGCCCTGTATCGAGGTAGTCGTCCAGATTCACGCGCAGCTGCAGCCCCGCCTCTTCCACAACGTGGAATTCCTCGCGCCGGTTCAGCTTGGCGTACTGACCGCCGTCCTTCTGCTTGCGCCGTGTACGCAGCCGGATGTCGGCCAGCGGCACGCCGGTAACTTCTGGCAATACGGCCAGCGCTTCCTCACGCCGCCGCCGCGCGGCTTCTGGATCCACCGTATTGGGCGCTGCATATTCCTGCACATACAGCCAGCGTTTGCCGGCATCGGGGCCCGCGCCGGTATACAGATCCACAGCCAATGAGTATTCAGGCATGTCGGCGTCATACAGCCGCCAGCAGCCGACATTCTCGCGCTTGGCAATCTTGCCGAGGCGCTGCAGGTTCTTGCGCAGGCGATTGGCGAACATCTGCGCGCCGCTGCCCTGCGCCACGGCCGGATCATCGATGACGATGCCGCGCACCGCTTCGCGGCGCGCCTTGCGGCCGCCGGGTGCAAAGCGCAACAGGCGGCATTCAATCGCGCCATTCCACACCGTATGCACGCGGGCGGCTTCACAACCGATCAGCTGACCCAGCGCCGGCTCCCCGGTCAGCACTACGGCATGCCAGTTCTCGAAGCGCTCGCGCAGCGCGACGCCGATGGCGCGGTGCGCGTCGGCGGCATCATCGGTGCCGGGAATGCGCTGGCCATAAGGGGGATTCGCACAGAACAGGCCCGGCGGTGCGTCCGGATCATCGTTCTGTGGCCGCTGTTCGGCGAGCTCAAGATGTTCGAAGATCAGATCGCGGCCGACTCCGGCGCGTCGTGCATTCTGTTGTGCCGTCGCGATGGCCGCGCGATTGCGATCCGAACCGCGCATCACCACCGGCAACTGTTCCTGCATGCGCGCCTTCGCGGCGTCCAGCACATCTTTCCACAGGCCGGAGTCGTGCCCGCGCCAGCCCTGGAAACCCCAGAAATCGCGCAGCAGGCCCGGCGCGGTGTCCGTGGCCATCCACGCCGCTTCGATGACGAAGGTTCCGGAACCACACATGGGATCGAGGAACTCGCCACCCGCGGCCGCAATCCGCGGCCAGCCCGCGCGCATCAGGATGCCCGCGGCGATGTTCTCGCGCAGTGGCGCTTCACCGCCCGCCAGCCGATAGCCGCGGCGGCTGAGCGCATCGCCGGCCAGATCAATCAGCAGCGTTACTTCATTGCGCTGCGAATGCGCATGCACGCGCAGGTCGGGTCGGGTGGTTTCAATGGTGGGTCGGTCGCGCGTGGTCTCGCGCAACTGGTCGCAGATGGCGTCCTTGAGTTTCAGTGCACCGAAGTGCGTGTTGTTGATCGCTGCATGCTTGCCGGTGAACTCACAGGCCAGCGTGCCCTTGGGGTCCAGGTGCTCGCGCCAGTCGATGCCATGCGCGAATTCATACAGGTCTTCGGTGCTGCCGATGGGCGCGCGGCCGACTTCCAGCAATACGCGGCTCGCGAGCCGTGACTCCAGGCAGGCGCGATAGCCGACAGCCAGCGGGCCGTCGAAACTCACGCCGCCACTGGTCTCCTTGATGGCGAGACCACCGAGCGCGGCGATCTCCGTTGCCAGCAGATCGGAAAACCCGCGTGGCACGGTGGCTACGAAACGCAGTGGCGCAGCAAGTGCAACATCCCTAAGCAATTGTTCACTCACTGCAATTCGATCCAGGTGGTCTTCAATTCGGTGAATTTGTCGAAGGCATGCAGCGACTTGTCGCGCCCCATGCCGGATTGCTTGAAGCCTCCAAACGGCACGGTGATGTCATCGGCGTCGTAACAGTTCACGTACACCATGCCGGCGCGAATGGCGCGCGCCATGCGGTGTGCCGTGTTGAGGTCGCGGGTCCACACCGCGGCAGCCAGGCCATAGGCCGTATCGTTGGCAATGGCGATGGCTTCGGCCTCGTCGCGGAATGTGATGGTTGCCAGCACCGGTCCGAATATTTCCTCGCGCGCGATGCGCATGTCGACGCGCACGCCGTCGAAGGCCGTGGGTTCGACATAATTGCCGCCGCTCTGCTTGCGCACCTGCGCGCCGCCGAAGGCAAGCCGCGCCCCGTCCTGCCTGCCCGTGTCTATGTATCCCAGCACGCGCTGCATCTGCTGCGCATCGACAATCGCACCAAGCTTGGTGGCGGGATCCAGCGGATCGCCGGGCTGTAGCTCGCGGCCGACCATCGCGATCTGCTCCAGCATCTGGTCCTTCAGGCTCTCATGCACCACCAGGCGGGAACCCGCCGAGCACATCTCGCCCTGGTTGAAGAAGATCGCGTAGGCCGCGGCGCGCGCGGCGCGCTCCACATCGTGGTAGTCCGCCATGACAATGTTAGGAGACTTGCCACCGCATTCTAGTGATACGCGCTTCAGGTTCGACTGCGCGGCATAACCCATGATGAGCTTGCCGGTGGCGGTGGAACCGGTGAAGGCAACTCCATCCACATCCATGTGACTGGCCAGCGCCTTGCCGGCGGTGTGGCCGAAGCCCGTCACCACATTGAACACGCCCGGCGGCAGGCCGGCTTCCAGCGCCAGCTCCGCCATGCGCAGCGCGGTCAGCGGCGACTTCTCCGATGGCTTGAGCACGATGGAATTGCCGGCGGCGAGAATGGGCCCGAGCTTCCAGGCCGCCATGATCATCGGGAAATTCCACGGCACGATGGCACCGATCACGCCCAGCGGTTCGCGCGTGATCAGCGCCAGGGAGTTCGGGCCTGTCGGCGCGACTTCGTCATAGATCTTGTCAACGGCCTCGGCGTACCACTGGATGCAGTTGGCGCTCGACGGCACATCCACCGCCAGGCTGTCGGCGATGGGCTTGCCCATGTCCAGTGTTTCAGTGAGCGCCAGTTCGTCGCGATTCGCGCGCAGCAGTTCGGCGAACCGCAACAGCACCTGCTTGCGGTGCTTTGGCGCAGCACGCGACCAGTCGCCGCGGTCGAAGGCGCCGCGGCCGCTGGCCACGGCCGCATCAATGTCCGGCGCATCTCCGGCGGCCACGGGCGCGATGACCCGGCCGTCGATGGGGCTGATGCAGTCAAAGGTGTCGCCGGATCGGGCGGGCACGAAATGCCCGCCGATGAACAGCTGCCGGCGCGGCTGCAACGCCTGGGCGCGGGCGTGCCAGTCAGCCGCCTGCGGGGGGGAAGTCATGTCATCTCCAATGCGGCGGAGCGGCGGATAGTACTTTCAAACCGCCCTGTTTACGAGCCGCTGCCCGCAGCACCAGCTGCGGCGTCCTATCCCGCTGCCGCGCTCGGACCGCGCGGCTTCTCCCCCGCGACCGTGGTGCGATACAACTCACGGCGGTGCCCCTGGTAGTCGTTGAAAGCCTGGTGCACGCACAGGCGGTTGTCCCACATCGCGAGTGTCCCGACTTCCCAGCGCAGGCGGCAGGTGAAGGCGTGCTGCACGATGAAATTGACCAGGTAATCGAGGATTGGCCGCGCCTCCTCGTCGGTAAGACCTTCGATGCCGATGGCATACGAGCCATCCACATACAGCGACTTTTCACCTGTGCGCGCATGCACACGCACGAGCGGGTGGCAGTTGCCGCGGATCTTGCGCTGCAGGTCTTCTGAGTATTGCGTGGCGCCGCGTGTCTGCGCCAGGCGGCCAGTGGGGGAGTCCCGGGCTTCCGAATTCTCCTGCACACTGCGCAGCACATCGCGGATGGAGAAGTGGATGCGCAGTCCGTCGACGAGCTTGCGGTAGCCATCGGACAGCGAGGCATAGGCCAGCGCCGCGTTCGCCCAGATCGTGTCGCCACCCCAGGGTGGAATCGCGCGCGAGTACAGCAGCGTGATCGATGGCGGTTCGGCCAGGAAAGGCGAATCCGTGTGCCAGCCTTCGCCGAAGACGTGCTTGGATTGATCGTCGGCCTCCTTGATCAGCGGATGCACATCCGGATGACCGGGAATGCCGCTCGTGTACGCATCTTCGGCAACCGGCCCCAGCCGCAGGGAAAATGCCTGGTGATCCGCATGCGTGAGTTCCTGCCCGCGGAAATAGACCATCTTGTGGCGGAACAGCGCCTGCTCCACTTCCGCGAACTGCGCATCGCTGATGCGCGCGAGGTCCACTCCACGGATCTGCGCACCCATGGCCGCAGCCAGTGGCACGACCTGGATATGTTTCGTGGGCAGCGGACTGTTGTCGAAGTGGCCGGTTGGATGAATCTGCACGTCAGCGCACCTGCTTCATATTGGCGTCGCCGCGCAGCTTACCCTGTGATGACGGGTACCAGCACCCGCAAGCTCACCCGGCGGGACGAGCGGCCACGTTGGCATCGGCGTAAAGTAGCAGCTGGCAATATCAAAATGTCCTGCGCCTGGCCCCGCCACGCAGCAGGCTGGGGAGATTCCATGCGTTCCAATGCTATTCCGGCAGCTGTTGTGGTGCTCGCGATTGTCGCTTTGTCTTCGGCCTGCGCGCGCAAGGAACTCGCACCTCCCTCGCCATCGCCCGCTGCCGGCCAGGTCGACGACGCGCGGCTGAATGCCCCTGACCCCGGCAACTGGCTTGCCCATGGCGGCAACCAGCAGGCGCACCGCTATTCGCCGCTGGACCAGATCAACGTCGAGACGGTGGCGCAGCTCAAGCCGGCCTGGTCGCTGGATCTGGATACCTGGCGCGGCCAGGAAGCCACGCCCATCGTGGTGGACGGCATGGCCTATGTGACTACGGCGTGGAGCAAGGTCTATGCCGTGAATGCGCAGACCGGCCAGCTGCTATGGCAATACGACCCTAAGGTGCCGGGACCCAATGCGGCGAAGAACTGCTGCGACGTCGTCAGCCGCGGCGCGGCGGTGTATCGCGGCAAGGTCTATGTCGCGACCTTCGATGGACGCTTGATTGCGCTCGACGCCGACACGGGCGTGCCAGTGTGGTCGGTCGCAACCTTCGACCCGGACTCCATGCAGGCGATCAGCGGTGCACCGCGCGTCGGCGGTGGGCTGGTCTACATCGGCAACAGTGGCGGCGAGTTCGGCGGCCGTGGTTTCGTCACCGCCTATGACGCGGACAGCGGCAAGCTCGCCTGGCGCTTCTACACCGTGCCAGGCGAAGCCGGAAAACCGGACGGCGCTGCCTCCGATGCAGTGATGGCGTCGACGGCGCAGGCAACCTGGCCCGGCAAGTTTCAGCCATGGCGCGGCGGCGGCAATGTCTGGAACTCGATCGTCTATGACGCTGACCTCGGGCAGCTCTACCTTGCCACGGGCAATGGCTATCCGTGGGCACGCACCTTCCGCTCCGAAGGCAAGGGCGACAACCTGTTCATCGATTCCGTGGTCGCGCTGGATGCGAAGACCGGCGCCTACCGCTGGCACTATCAGGAGACGCCGGGCGATATCTGGGACTACGACTCTATCGCCGACATGATCCTCGCGGATCTGACCATCGGCGGCACGGCACGCAAAGTGCTGATGCACACGCCCAAGAATGGCTTTTTCTACACACTGGATCGCGTCACGGGCGCATTGATCAACGCCGAGCCTTACGTCGACGGCATCAACTGGGCCAGGGGCATCGACAGGAAAACCGGCCGCCCGATTGAAAATCCGGCGGCGCGGTTCGATGAACGCATGCAGTCGTTCGTTGCTAGTCCTGGCGAAGGCGGCGGTCATTCGTGGCAGCCCACGGCGTTCAGCCCCAAGACCGGGCTGATGTACCTGCAGGCCAGTTCGTATTCATCCGGCCGGCACATACCTCGGCCGAGCTTCGAATACGTGAAGGGTCTGGACAACATCGGCGTGTACCATTTCGCCGCGCACGCGCCGGGTGAGGCAGCACCGGATCCAGATCCGAACGCACCACTGCCGCAGAACTACCTGCTGGCCTGGGATCCGGTGGCAATGAAGCCCGCCTGGAAAACCGCAGGCCGCGGCAATGGTGTGATGGCAACCGCGGGTGGCCTGGTGTTTCAGGGCAGCGGCCGCAATGTCGTCATGGGTGAACTGACCGCCTATCGCGCCGACACCGGCGCGCGCGTGTGGAGTCACGCGACTCCGAATGCAATCAATGGTGGTCCGGCCAGTTACCTGGTGGATGGCGAGCAGTATGTGCTGGTGATGTCCGGTGCCGGCGGTGGTTCGATCGTCGCAGGCACGCCGGATGTGCGTGCGCGGCAGCCAGGTCGGCTGGTCGCGTTCAAGCTCAACGGCACCGCCACCCTTCCGTCGGATCCGCCGCCCGCAGGGCCGATGCTGAAGGTCGAGCAGCGCTGGCCCGCAGCCGTGGTCGAACAGGGCAAGGACCTGTATCTGAACCGATGTGCGCGTTGCCACGGCCTGGGAACGCGTTCGGCGAACATCATTCCGGACCTGCGCCATTCGCCGGCGCTTGCCGATGCGGCGGTCTGGAAATCAATCGTCGATGACGGCTCGCTGGCCGCCAACGGCATGATTGCCTGGAAGCAGTTCCTGCCCGCAGGTGGTTCGGAGGCGATCCGGGCCTATGTTGCCGGCGAAGCGCGCGCGCCCGGAGGCGCGCGGCCCCCAGCGCACGAGCTACTGGGGCGTGTTAAGCGGCCAATACAGCCCACCGATGAATTTCTACCCTGGGTGTGGTCCCAGCGGAAACGACGCCAAGG
>JANPGU010000020.1:0-5947 GCA_031424095.1 Gammaproteobacteria bacterium | reverse complement strand
GTCGTTTCAGCCCTTGCTGCCTACCGATGACGACCCGATCGCCGAGCGCACCGGGGCACTGGGAGAATGGTGCCAGGGATTCCTCTACGGCCTCGGCACCGGAGTCGCGGTGACCGATGCCTCGGCCCTGCAGGGTGAGGCGGCCGAAGTATTGCGTGACATGACCGAGATCACGCATGTCGACGTCGACCCCGAAGATACCGAAGAGTCCAACGAGGCGGCCTACGCGGAGCTGGTCGAGTTCGTGCGCGTCGGTGTGCAGCTGCTCTACGAACTGCTGCAGCCGCTGCGCGAACCGTCGCCGCACCGGCCCAGGGAAGTGCTGCATTGAAGACGCGGCAGGCCGGTTCAGCAGGAGTGGTGGCGCGGGCCGCTGCGCTCAAGACCACCAATGCCGAGTTTGCGCGCCGCCGCAAACAGCTGGCGCGGCTGATGGGACGCAATGGGATTGCCATCGTGCCCGCGGCGCCGGTTCGCATCCGCAACAACGACGTTGAGTACCCCTACCGCCAGGACAGCGACTTCTACTACTTGACGGGATTCACGGAGCCCGAGGCGGTTGCGGTGCTGGTGCCTGGCCGGGAGGCCGCGGAATACATCCTGTTCGTACGTGATCGCGACCCTTTGATGGAGACCTGGCACGGGCGCCGCGCCGGTCCGGATGGCGCCGTGGAGAAGTTCGCGGCCGACGATGCCTTTCCCATTTCCGACCTGGACGAGATCCTCCCGGGGTTGATGGAAAACCGGGAGCGCGTGTACTACGCCATGGGTACGCACCCCGAGTTCGACCAGAAGGTGCTCGGCTGGCTGCAGACGCTGCGGGGACAGGCGCGCCATGGCCGGCATCCGCCGCAGGAGATGATCGCGCTCGACCATGTGCTGCACGACATGCGCCTTTACAAGAGTCGTAACGAAATCGGACTGATGCGTGAGTCGGGGCGCATTGCGGCCGCGGCGCAGTTGCGTGCAATGCGGCATACGCAGCCGGGCTGCTACGAATTCGAGATTGCCGCCGAGCTCATGCATGAATACGGGCGGCACAATGCCACGGCGTCCTACCAGCCGATCTGCGGTGGCGGCGCCAATTCCTGCATCCTGCATTACCACGAGAATGATGCGCGTCTGGCCGATGGCGACCTGCTGCTGGTGGATGCGGGGTGTGAATACCACTATTACGCCTCCGATATCACGCGCACCTGGCCGGTCAATGGCCGGTTCTCGCCGGCGCAGCGGGAAGTCCATGAAGTCGTGCTGGCCGCGCAGCAGGCGGCCATCGCTGCCACGAAGCCCGGCAATCACTGGAATCAGGCGCATGAAGCCGCAGTGCAGGTGATCACGCAGGGACTGGTGTCCATCGGGCTGCTGAAGGGGCGCGTGCCGAAGCTCATCAAGGAAGGTGCGTACCGGCGCTTCTACATGCACCGCACTGGACACTGGCTGGGACTGGACGTGCACGACGTCGGCGACTACAAGGTCGGTGACGAATGGCGGGTGCTCGAGCCGGGCATGGTCATGACGGTGGAGCCAGGCATTTACATCCCTGCCGGTTCGCGCGGCGTGCCGAAGCGCTTCTGGAATATCGGTATCCGCATCGAGGACGATGTAGTGGTCACCGCCTCGGGCTGTGAAATGCTGACCGGCGAAGTGCCAAGCAGCCCGGATGAAATCGAAGCGGCCATGTCGGCCTGATGTGAACACCCCCGCACAGCATTTCGATATCGCCATCGTCGGTGGCGGGCTGGTGGGTGCGAGCCTTGCCGCTGCATTGCGTACCTTGCCGCTGCGGGTTGCGCTCATCGAAGCCCATGCACCGGACAGTGCTGCGCAGCCGAGTTTCGACGAGCGCACCACTGCGCTGGGCAATGCCAGCCGCCGCGTCTTCGAGGCGCTGGGCCTGTGGCAGGCGCTGCGTGCCGACGCCGCACCGATCGAGGCCATCCACGTGTCGGATGCCGGGCGCTATGGATTCGCGCGACTCACGGCCCGCGAGTTCGGGCAGGAAGCGCTGGGGTATGTGGTCCCCAATCGCGTGCTGGGTCGCGAGCTGTGGCGCGCACTGGCCCTTGCGCCGAGTGTCACGGCCTGCATGCCTGCAAGGCTGCAGTCGCTGCGGGTCGCGCCAGAGATGGCGCTGCTGGCGCTGGAACAAGCCGGCGAGCAGATGTCGATCACTGCCTCGCTGGTCGTTGCGGCAGATGGTGCGCAGTCGCTGGTGCGCGCGGCTGCGGGCCTCGGCGCAACGGTTGACGACTACCAGCAGGTTGCGATCGTCGCCAGCCTGCGCAGTGACCAGGCCAATGATGGTGTGGCTTACGAGCGTTTCACTGCGGCCGGTCCCATGGCGCTGCTGCCGCTGCGTGTCGCGGGTGGCGCATCCTGGCGCACGCTGGTGTGGGCAGCGCGTCCAGCGGATGCCGAGCGGCTGCTGCAGCTGCCGGCCGCCCGGTTCATGCACGAATGGCAGGATGCCTTCGGCTGGCGCGCCGGTCGCGCGCTGCAGCTCGGGCATCGTGGCCGCTATCCACTGTCGCTGACGCGCAGTGAAGGCTCGGTGGCGCCGCGCATCGTGCTGCTGGGCAATGCGGCGCAGTCGCTGCATCCCGTGGCGGGCCAGGGATTCAATCTCGGGCTGCGCGATGTGGCTGAGCTGGCCGACCTGCTGTCGATGGCGGTGGCTGCAGCGGGCGATATCGCGGCGCCGGAACTGCTCGCGCAATATGCCGCCGCCCGCGCCAGCGATCGGGCTGGCGTGATCGGCTTCACCGATACGCTGGTGCGCGTGTTCTCCAGCGAGCATCCGCTCGCCGCCGCCGCGCGCGACGCGGGGCTGTTGCTGTTTGACCTGCTGCCGCCGGCGAAGCGTGCGCTGAGCCGTGTGAGTCTGGGTTTCGGCGCTCGCAGTCCGCGACTGACGCGCGGCCTGCCATTGACCCGGCCCGGGGGCGGGCGATGAGCGAGCGCGCCGAGGTTGCCATTGTCGGCGGTGGCATCGTTGGCGCCACGCTGGCATTGCTGCTCGCCACGCGTGCCCGGATCGAGGCGTCGCGCATCCTGATCGTCGAGCCCAATCCCGCCGCGCCACCCGCGCCCGGCGCCCCGTTCGAACTGCGCGTGGCGGCGATCTCGCCGGGCAATCGCGCCATGCTCGGGGAACTCGGCGTGTGGGCGCTGCTGGATGCAGCGCGCATCGCCAGCTATGACCGCATGGTGATCTGGCACGAGTCGGTGCCACCCGACAGTCCGGACGTGCTGCGCTTCGATGCAGCCGAGGGCGGTGAAACCGATCTGGGGAGCATCGTCGAGAACAATGCACTGCAGGCGCAGCTCCTCGCGCGATGCATGGCGCAGGGCGTGCGGGTGCAGGGCAGCAGCCTGCAGGTGCTGCACATCGACGCCGATGGCGCGCAGCTGGATCTGGGTGCCATGCGCTGCAGGGCGGAACTTGTCGTTGGTGCCGATGGCGCAGCTTCGGCCGTGCGCACGATGCTGGCGCTGCCGACGGACCGCAGCGACTACGGACAGCGCGCCATTGTCGCAACCGTGCGCGGCGAACGCACCCATCAGCACACCGCCTGGCAGCGATTCCTCAGCACCGGTCCGCTGGCATTGCTGCCGCTGCCCGATGGCAGTTGCTCGATTGTCTGGTCGGCAGTGGACGAGCGTGCAAAGGAACTGCTGGCACTCACGCCGGAAGACTTCGAAGCACAGCTCACTGCGGCCAGCGCCGGTGTGCTCGGATCGCTGCGCCTGACCAGTGCGCGCGCGGCGTTTCCGTTACGCCGTCTTGCCGCGCAGCAATACGTGGCGCAGCGTGCCGTGCTGGTCGGTGATGCCGCACATGTCATCCATCCGCTGGCCGGGCAGGGCGTCAACCAGGGCCTCGAAGATGCAGTGGCCCTTGCCGACGCACTGTCGCAGAGGCCGCGGCGCGAGAGTGTTGGCGCGACGGCAGCGCTGCAACGCTATGCGCGTGAACGGCGTGCGGGCAACGCGCTGATGGCGGCGATGGTCGATGGACTCGACCGGCTCTTCACCGGCGCGGGCACGCTGCAGGCATGGGCGGCACAGGAAGGCATGGCACTGGTGGGGCGCAATCGCCTCGCCCGGCAGTTCCTGGTCACGCAAGCGGCAGCTGGTCGATCTTGGCCGCGCAGATGAAATCGTTTTCCGACAGCCCCTTGATGGCGTGCGTGGTGAAGCGCACGCGGCAGTAGCCGTAGCCGATTTCCAGATCCGGATGATGGTCTTCCAGGTTTGCCACATGCGCCAGCGCATTGGCGAAGCTCATGGTGCGGAAGAAATCCCTGAAGCGGAACTCGCGCTGGATCGCCGCGGCATCGAGCGACAGCTGCCAGTTTTCATCCAGACGCTGCAGCACTTCTTCGGCTGCTGCGCGAGACAGCGGCGCGATGCCGCCTTCACATGGGACGCAATGGCGGGTGTGCAGTTCGGTCACGGCTGGACTCCAGGCGGCGCGCGCCGCGGGTAGGTGCGTTCGATATAACGTTCCATCAGATCCTGGAATTCCTCGGCGATGTGGTCACCCTTCAGCGTGACCGTCTTTTCGCCATCCTCGTAGACGGGCGCGACCGGTCGCTCGCCGGTGCCAGGCAGGCTGATGCCGATGTTGGCATGGCGGCTCTCGCCGGGTCCGTTGACCACGCAGCCCATCACGGCAACGCTCATCTCTTCCACGCCGGTGTAATCCTTCGCCCATTGCGGCATGCGATGGCGGATATGCGACTGGATGCGCTGTGCCAGTTCCTGGAAATAGGTGCTGGTGGTGCGGCCGCAGCCAGGACAGGCCACCACCATCGGCAGGAAGGCGCGCAGGCCCATGGTCTGCAGGATCTCCTGCGCCACGATGACTTCCTGGGTGCGGTCGCCATTGGGCTCGGGCGTGAGTGACACGCGGATGGTGTCGCCGATGCCATCGGCCAGCAGCACGCCGATGCCGGCGGTGGAGGCGACGATGCCCTTCGAGCCCATGCCCGCTTCGGTAAGGCCGAGGTGCAGGGGATAGTCGCAGCGCGCCGCGAGATTGCGATACACGGCGAGCAGATCCTGCACGCCACTGACCTTGGCGGACAGGATGATGCGGTTCTTCGGCAGACCGATGCCCAGCGCCAGCTCCGCGCTGTCGAGCGCGGAGCGCACGATGGCCTCACGCATCACGGTCTGCGCGCTGAGCGGTTGCGGCAGCGCGTTGTTCTCGTCCATCAGCCTCGCCAGCAGATCCTGATCGAGGCTGCCCCAGTTCACACCGATGCGCACGGGCTTGTCATGCCGGCACGCGATCTCGATCATTTCCGCGAATTGGGTATCACGTTTGGCGCCGCGGCCGACGTTGCCGGGGTTGATGCGATATTTGTCGAGCGCCGTGGCGCAGTCCGGAAATTCACGCAGCAGCTTGTGTCCATTGAAATGGAAATCGCCGATCAGCGGCACCTTCACGCCAGCAGCGCGCAGACTGTCGCGGATCAGCGGCACGGCAGCGGCAGCTTCCGCGCTGTTGACCGTGATGCGCACCAGTTCCGAGCCGGCGCGCGCCAGTGCGCGCACCTGCGCCACCGTGCCGGCGATGTCCGCCGTGTCGGTGTTGGTCATCGATTGCACGGCGATCGGCGCGGCGCCGCCAATGGCGACTGCGCTCACCTGTACCTGAATAGTCCGGCGGCGTTCGTCCAGCATGGTCGCATTGTAAGTGCACCCCCTCCCGCCCGGGCGGCTTGTTAGACTTCAGGCACATGCAAAGACCAAAACTGGCCGGCGCGGACCGGGTGGCCAAGGCTTTCGGGGCCAGCTATAGAGGCTACCGAGGCGCATTCCTCGACGAAGCCGCATTCCGGCAGGAACTGGCGGTCGCACTGGTGGTCATTCCATTGGGGCTTTACCTCGGCAAGAGCGGCGTGGAGCGCGCCCTGCTGGTGGCGCCCATGATCCTGGT
>JANPGU010000019.1:0-4319 GCA_031424095.1 Gammaproteobacteria bacterium | reverse complement strand
CAATCGCTTCTGGGGAAAAGCGCCTTTGCCGATAGATGGGATCGCGGGCTTGGGCTTTCGGCACGGTGCCTCCGGTACAAATGAGGCTACGGACTTACGGTTTGGCCGCTAATGCACCAGAACCCAAAAGTACCGTCACCGCGTTGAGATGTACCGAGAGCCTATGAGACAGCTTGAACGCCGAAAACCCTGAGTTTCCCGGCATTTACGGCCATTTCTAAGACGGCCTGAGCTCGCGTGAGATCGGATATTGGCGGAGAGTGAGGGATTCGAACCCTCGAAGGGCTTTTGACCCTTACACCCTTAGCAGGGGTGCGCCTTCGACCACTCGGCCAACTCTCCGTCCGGGGGACGCGGAAATGAAAATCCCGCGCCTGCCTTGGGCAGACGCGGGATCATACTGATCGGCCGGAGGGGGGTAAAGCTTAAGCCGTTCAGCCGACTGCGGCGTACTCGGGAGCGGCTCGCGCGGGGCTTGCGCCCGACTGCGCGTTCTTGATGCGCTCGGAAATCTCTTCGCGATGCACGGAAACGGTCTTGGGGGCGTCGATGCCGATCCGCACCTGGTTGCCCTTGACGCCGAGGACCGTCACGGTGACTTCGTCGCCGATCACCAATGCCTCGCCAACTCGTCTCGTAAGTATCAGCATGTCTGCGACGCTCCTTCGTTCTATGGCGCGTAGTCTGGTCGCGGCGGGGCCCTCCAAAAATCGGAGAAACCCCTAAGCTCCCTAGGTGTTGCTACGCAGACAGCTTGCCTTTTACCCAGCCCGTCACAGTATTCATTGCCGCAGGCAGTGCTTCGGCGTTGGTGCCCCCCGCCTGTGCGAAGTCCGGCCTGCCTCCCCCTTTGCCACCAACCTGCGCGGCAACCATGCCGACAATCTCGCCGGCCTTCAGGCGCGCGGTGAGATCGGCGGTCACTCCCGCAACCAGCACAACCTTGCCGCCTTCTGCCACGGACGCCAGCACGATCACTGCGGATTTCAGCTTTTCCTTGAGCTGATCCACCGCATTGCGCAGTGCGGTCGCATCGGCGCCATCCACCTGCGTTGCAACGACTTTCACGCCGTTGATTTCCGTGACGCCCGCAGCAAGATCGGTGCCCTGCCCGCTGGCGAGCTTGTCCTTCAACGAACGCAACTGCTTCTCGAGCGCGCGCTGCTGCTCCAGGCTTTCCTGCACGCGCTGCAGTACATCTTCGCGGCTGCCGCGGACGAGGCCAGCGACACTGCGCAGCATGTCGTCGGTCTGCGTCATGTATTCAAAGGCGCCCTCGCCGGTTACCGCTTCGATGCGACGAACACCAGCGGCGACGCCACCTTCGGCGATGATCTTGAACAGGCCGATATCGCCCGCGCGGCCGACATGGGTGCCGCCGCAGAGCTCGGTAGAAAAATCCCCCACCTTCAGCACTCGCACGGAATCGCCGTATTTCTCGCCGAACAGCGCGATGGCACCGGAGGCGACGGCCTCGTCGTAGGCCATGTTCTTCGTCTCGGCCGGTGCGTTGAGGCGGATCTGCTCGTTGACGCGTCGCTCGATGCGTCGCAGTTCGTCAGGTGTCACGGCCTGAAAATGCGCGAAGTCGAAACGCAGGCGATCGGGAGCGACGAGCGAGCCTTTCTGCTGCACATGGGTGCCCAGCACTTCGCGCAGGGCGGCATGCAGCAGATGCGTTGCCGTGTGATTGCGGCGGATGTGCGCACGACGCGCGTCGTCAACCTGCGAAGTCACCATAGTGCCGGGCTTGAGTGCGCCCCCGGCCAGTGTGCCGATGTGCGAGAACGCCGTGCCGCGCTTGCGCGTGTCGGTCACGGCGAAGCGTGCGCTGCCTGCAAACAGTTCGCCGGTGTCGCCCACCTGACCGCCGGATTCCGCGTAGAAAGGCGTGCGGTCGAGGACCACTTCGCCTTCCTCGCCGGGCTGCAGTTCATCGACTGCGGCGCCATTCCTGAGCAGCGCGACGACGCGCGATTCATCGGCAACGCGTTCATAACCGGAGAAATCAGTCGTCGTGCCGAGATCGACGCCGCCGCGCAGGTCGACGCCGAAGCGGCTGGCGGCGCGCGCCCGCTCGCGCTGCGCATCCATTTCACGCTCGTAGCCGGGCATGTCGACGTTGAGGCCGCGCTCGCGTGCGACGTCTGCGGTGAGGTCCGGCGGGAAACCATAGGTATCGTGCAGCTTGAACAGCACGTCGCCGGCGACCGTCTTCGCGGCGCCCTGCTTCGCAATGGCTTCATCCAGAAGCGTCATGCCGGCTGCCAGCGTGCGCGCGAACTGCTCGCCCTCCTTGAGCAGCACATCGCGGATGAACGATTGCCTTTCGCGCAGCACCGGATAGGCCGCACCCATCACTTCGACCAGCGCCGGCAGCAGCGTGGCAAAGAACGTGGGCGGCGCGCCGAACTTGTGTCCATGGCGCATGGCGCGGCGCATGATGCGACGAAGCACATAGCCGCGGCCTTCGTTCGAGGGCGTGACACTGTCGGCGATCAGGAAGCAGCAGGCGCGGATGTGATCGGCAATCACGCGCAGCGAGGGACTGGACAGATCGGTGGTGCCCAGCAGTTTCGCGGTGGCAGCGATCAGATGCTTGAACAGGTCGATGTCGTAATTCGACTGCACGCCCTGCATCACGGCGCAGATGCGCTCCAGTCCCATGCCGGTGTCCACGGAGGGCTTGGGCAGCGGCGTCATTTTGCCGTCGGCCGACCGGTCGAACTGCATGAAAACCAGGTTCCAGATTTCGACATAGCGATCGCCGTCTTCATCGGGTGAGCCCGGAGGGCCACCTGGGACATGCGCGCCGTGGTCGTAGAAGATCTCCGTGCACGGACCACAGGGGCCGGTGTCACCCATCGACCAGAAGTTGGATTTCTCGCCCAGGCGGGTGAGCCGATCGGGTGGCACCCCCATCTCGTCGATCCAGAGCTTGGCCGCTTCGTCGTCGTCCTGGTAGACCGTTACCCAAAGACGCTTTGGATCGATCTGCATGGCGACGGTAAGGAAGTCCCAGGCAAAGCGGATGGCGTCGTGTTTGAAATAGTCGCCGAAGCTGAAGTTGCCCAGCATTTCGAAGAAGGTGTGATGGCGCGCGGTGTAGCCGACGTTTTCCAGATCGTTGTGCTTGCCGCCGGCGCGCACGCAGCGCTGGCTGGTGGTCGCGCGCACATAGGAACGCGGATCCTTGCCAAGGAATACGTCCTTGAACTGCACCATGCCGGCATTGGTGAACAGCAGCGTGGGATCGTTGCCGGGCACGAGGCTGCTTGACGCGATGACGCTGTGCCCCTGCTGGGCAAAGTAGTCGAGAAAGGCGCTGCGGATTTCGGAGGCGAGGAAAGGCTTTTTGGGGCTGGTCATGGGTCTTCAGTGCTTGCTTCGTCTAAGGCTGAATCGTCGGCTTCGGGGCTACCGAGAGCGCTGGCGATATGATCCTTGGAAAAGCCCCGATATTGCAAAAATCGCATCTGCCGGGCGCGGCCCGGCCAGTCTTTGGGAACGTGCACACCGAATCGGCGGCGCCGAACGTCTGCCGCGAGCAGCTTCCAGTCTGGGCCGGCCTCCAGAGCCGCGGCGACGGCCTCAGGCGGAATTCCTGCTTCCTGCAGGGCATGGCGAACGCGCTGCGGCCCCTGCCCGCGATTCGTGAGCATGCGGACCACGGCCTCGGCGTAGCGGACGTCATCGAAGAGGCGTTCTTCGCAGAGTTCCAGGACCGTGGCGGACGCGACCTCAGCGTCGTACCCCTTTTTGACCAGGGCGGCCTTGGCCTCGGCCGTGGAATATTCGCGGCGCGCTACCAGAGCCAACGCCGCGGCGCGCGCCGCCTGTGGATTGGCGGCGCGGTTTTCATCTACCCGCGTGGGGCGGCGACCGAAGCTCAGTTCAGCTTCTCTTTCTCGGAATCACCACCGGCTGCCTTCTTGGCCGGCAGCAGCTTGGCGCGGACCTTGGCCTCGATGTCGCGCGCGATCTCGGGATGGTCGCGCAGGAACTGGCGGGTGTTTTCCTTGCCCTGGCCGATGCGCTCGCCGTTGTAGCTGTACCAGGCGCCGGATTTCTCGACGATGCCATTGTTGCTGCCGAGATCGATGATCTCGCCTTCGCGCGAAATGCCGGCACCGTAGATGATTTCGAACTCGGCCTCGCGGAATGGCGGGGAAACCTTGTTCTTCACGACCTTGACGCGGGTCTGGTTGCCCACCACTTCCTCGCCATTCTTGATGGCGCCGATGCGGCGGATGTCCAGGCGCACGGAGGCGTAGAACTTGAGGGCGTTGCCGCCGGTGGTGGTTTCGGGGTTGCCGAAC
>JANPGU010000018.1:0-7949 GCA_031424095.1 Gammaproteobacteria bacterium | reverse complement strand
CTTGCGCAGGAGGTTGTAGGCGTCGGCCTCGGTCAGTCCGCGCTGCTTGATGAGAATCGACTTGGCGCGATCGATGACCTTGCGGTCCTCGAGGGCCGTCCGCGCCTCGTCGAGCTCACGCTGCAGGCGGGAATAGGCGTTGAAGCGCAGCACCGCCATGTCGAGGATCGATTTGACCCGGTCCTTGCGCAGGCCATCGACCACATAGGCACCCACACCGGCATCTATGGCAGCCTCGATCATGCTCCGATCGGACTGGTCCACGAACATCGCCACTGGTTTGCGCACCACGCGCGACACCTGGAACATCTGTTCCAGCACGTCGCGATTGGGGTTTTCCAGATCGATGAGGATCACGTCAGGCTCCTCGTCGAGGATCCGGCGCAGCAGATTCTGCATGTCGCGCACCACGATCAGGTCCCGATAGCCCGCCTCGCGCAGCCCCTCTTCCAGGATGGACGCCCTGATAAGGTTCTGGTCGACGATCAGTACGCGCAGCGATTGTTCTGTCATGAGTCGGAGTCTGAACTTGCATGGCTACCAAATGAAGTCCAGCTGCGCCCAGAGCTTGCGGGTATCGCGCACCACCAGCGGCGTGGTCGCCGCGGCGGTGTAGTCAGCGTACTTCAGCGTACCGGTGAAGCGGTGATACTTGCCCTGCAGCTGCAGGTCGAGTTCCTGCCCATAGTTGATGGACAGCCGCGCGGAATCGTAGTCATGCCAGTTCAGCGTCAGGCTCAGCGTCTCCAGCGGGCCAAAGCCCTTCTTCAGATAGCCCGCGTTGATGTACTTGTCCTCGATGCCATTGACTGGCGTGGTCAGGAACTTGTCGGCCCAGCCCTGGAATCGGTGCAGCGTTGCCAGCGGCGTGGTGAAGCCCTTTACGCCATTGCCTTCCAGTACTTCATAGCCCGCACCGACGCTGTACTGACGGAAGGTGCCGGTGAGCTCGCCAAGAAAGTAATGGTTGCTGAAATCCAGCGGATTGGCCCCACGATCCGTTTGCGTCGCCCACGAGGCGATGTAGCCAAGCTTGATCTTCGCCAGCGGCTTTTCGCCCTGGAAGCGCAGGCCCCAGGTCTGTGTGCTGTCTCGCACCGGCAGAGGAGTCTGGTCGAACTCGACCAGGTAGCCGAAGCCCGTCAGCTTGCCGAGTGGCAATTGCCAGGCAAGGTTCGCCAGAAAGGTATCGCCGGTGAAACGGCCGTCGTTCGCGCCAGGCAGGCCATCCGGACCGAACACGCGATTGACCTGGTTGACATAGCTGACGTCGATGGTGACGTTCGGGATGTGCTTGTTCACCACTCGCAGCGCGTCGTAGGTCTGTTCGTTCTGCCGCCAGCCCACGTTGCCCACGAAGCGATGGTCATCCAGCACGATGCGTTGCCGGCCGAGCGTGATCGTCGTGTCGATGATGCTGGTGTTGGTGAGCTGCAGGCGGTTCAGCTCATAGGCTTCCGGATCGGCCACCACGGGATATGTGGTTTTGAATTTGATGGTGCTGTTGTAGTCCGTGATCAGGGGCCAGATTGCATCGCCTTCCACCAGCAGCGAGGTGCTCCAGGCCTTGCCGGTTTCGAATCCCAGCCGCGCGCGCAACGTCAACGCACTGGCATCTTTCGCGAACGGCACCTGGTCCACTGACTCGAAGCGCAGGCGCAGGTCCGCCAGCGGCTTGGTTTCGCTGATTGCGCCCACCAGCGGCTCCACGCCCGCCTGCGCCGTGACTGCCACACCGAGCCCCATCACTGCACAGGCACGCACCACTCGATTGATCCGATCGCCCTTCATCCTGATTCTCCCATTCATGTGCATTTTTTCGAACATCACGCAGCAGCCGGCGCGTGCTCGTACTCCTTGAGAAAGGTCAGCAGTTCACTGCGGTATTCGTAGTAGCGGGGATGCTCGAGCAGCGCGCGACGGGTTCGCGGTCGCGGCAGATCCACCTTCATCACCTTGCCGATGCGGGCATTCGGCCCATTGGTCATCATGATCACGCGATCGGCCAGCAGGATGGCCTCATCCACATCGTGGGTGACGCAGATGGCGGTCACGCGGCTGCGCTTCCACACATCCATCAGCACTTCCTGCAGTTCCCAGCGGGTGAGTGCATCGAGCATGCCGAAGGGCTCATCCAGCAGCAGCAGCTTGGGCGACAGTGCGAACGCGCGCGCCAGACCGACTCGCTGCCGCATCCCGTTGGAAAGTTCGCTGGCGCGCTGCTCCATGGAATCCGACAGACCCACGCGCGCCAGGTAGTATTCGATGATGTCGCGTCGCTCACTGGCCTGCGCATGCGGAAATACACGCTCGACACCGAGGGCGACGTTTTCACGCGCCGTCAGCCAGGGCAGCAGGTTGGGCGCCTGGAACACGATGCCGCGATCCGGGCCGGCCGTTGCCACCATGCGGCCATCCAGCACGATGCCGCCATCGGTTACATCGGTGAGACCGGCCGCCATGGAAAGTACCGTGGACTTGCCGCAGCCGGAATGCCCGATCAGTGAGACGAATTCACCGCGGGCAATGTCGAGCGTGAACTTGTCCACCACGGTCAGCGGACCGCGTGTGGTCGGATAGGTCTTTACGACCTCGTACAACTCGACGTATTTCTCCGGGCTCAGCGCAGGTTTCGCCTTCTGCGCCTCGCGCATGGCGCGCGGCAGCGGCGAGAGCGCACTTAACGGCGTGATATCGGGCAGGTCCACACTGGCTTCGCGGCTCGAGCTGCGGTCGTTGCCGATGGCCTGCAGGTAGGTGGTGATCTCCGCGCGCAATTCCTTGAAGCGCGGATTGTCATTGACGGACTGACGATCGCGCGGCCGCGGCAAATCGATGCGGAACTCGCGACCCAGTCCGCTCTCATTGCCTGGCAGCAGCGCGATGACGCGGTCCGCCAGCAGCAATGCCTCGTCGACGTCATTGGTGACCAGCACCACGGTGCGGCGATTGCTTTCCCAGATCGCCTCGATCTCGTCCTGCAGTTTGGCGCGAGTCAATGCATCGAGCGCCGACAGCGGCTCATCGAGCAGCAGCAGCTCCGGTTCCATCGCCAGCGCCCGCGCCACGGCGACGCGCTGTCGCATGCCACCGGACAGTTCCAGCGGCCGGCGGTCCGCGGCGTGGCTCAACCCCACCATCTTCACGTAGCGGGCAACCAGCGCGGCACGCTCGGCAGAGGAAAGTTCGCTGTGAACCGAATCCACCGCCAGGGCGACATTGCCCGTTACGGAAAGCCATGGCATCAGGGAATAGCTCTGGAACACCACGGCCCGCTCCGGCGAGGCGCCGGTCACCGGCTGGCCCTTGAACAGCACTTCGCCCGAATCCGGCTTGATCAGGCCGGCGAGCATGGAGATCAGTGTGGTCTTGCCGCTGCCGGAAAAGCCGACCAATGCTACAAATTCGCCTTCCTCAATGGACAGGCTCACTTCTTTGAGTACCGAGGTCACCTTCAGTCCCTGCCGATAGCTCTTGCAGACCTGTTTCATTTCCAGGATCGGCATAACCCTAGCGCCTCGCACTGAAGTCGGTGAGGCTCTGCAGCGTGAGCATCACGCGATCGAGCAGGAAGCCGATGAAGCCGATGGTGAAAACTGCCACCAGCATGCGGCTCATGGATTCCGCGCTGCCGTTCTGGAATTCATCCCACACGAATTTTCCAAGGCCAGGGTTCTGCGCCAGCATTTCGGCCGCGATCAGCACCATCCAGCCCACCCCGAGCGACAGACGCATGCCGGTAAAGATCAGTGGCAGTGACGACGGCAGCACCAGCTTCAGCAGTCGCGTTCTCCAGCCCAGGTTCAGCACCTTGGCCACGTTCAGCAGGTCCTTGTCGATTGACGCTACGCCCAGCGAGGTGTTGATCACCGTCGGCCACAGCGAACACAGTGCCACCGTGACGGCCGACACCAGGAAGGACTTCTCGAAGTACGGGTTCTCGCTGGTGTAGAGCGCGCTGACCAGCAGCGTAACCAGCGGCAGCCAGGCCAGTGGCGAGATCGGTTTGAATACCTGAACGAAAGGATTGAACGCCGCATCCGCCGTGCGACTCATGCCGCAGAGAATGCCGATGGGAACCGCCAGCAGCGTGGCGAACAGGAAGCCGGTGAAGACGGTCTTCAGACTGGTGAAGATCTGGTCGATGTAGGTGGGACGACCGGTGTAACGGACATCCGTAGCTGCAGCCGCCGGATCCTCTGCCAGGCGCTCCGTATTGCGACGCTCCTGACGCTCGTAGAACTGCGCCTGTCGCTCACGCTCTGCCTTGTGATCGATCCACAGTGCCCCGGCCTGATGCCACACCGCGGCCGGACCAGGAATCTGCCCGAGGCTGGTGTGGATGCGCGCCGCAAAGAAGGACCACATCAGCCCGAACAGCAGCATGGCCAGCAGCGGGACACCCGCGCTGCGCCACAGGGCCTTCAGCTGAATGGTCCGGTCCTCGCCACAGGCCATGCGCACCAGAGGCACGATGAAGCCGAACCCCAGCAGTGTGAGCACGCGGCACAGACGCTCGGGGCTCTGGCGCGACTTGCGCGCCGCGGGTGCCGCAGCTGCAGGCTGCGCCGCCGGGGTGGTCGGTGGTGTCACAACCGGCTCCAGCGTGCGTGCGTGGTTACTTGCCGAGGACATTGGCGCCTTCGACCTTTTGCTGGCCTTTCAGACCAATGGAGAAGGTATCGATGTAGGCATTGGGTTTGTGGCCGTCATATTCCATGCCATCGATGAAGTCCTTGGTCGCGGGCTTGAAGCCGTCAGACTCCCACGGCACGTCCTCTTTCTTCAGCTTGCCCTCGTCCAGCAGCAGCTTTGCCGCCTTCAGATAGATGTCGGGGCGATACACCTTCTTCGCGGTCTCGACGTACCAGGTGTCCGGCTTGCCTTCGGGAATCTGGCCCCAGCGCCGCATCTGCGTCAGATACCAGATCGCATCGCTGTAGAACGGATAGGTGGCGTTGTACCGATAGAACACATTGAAGTCCGGCACCGCGCGCTTCTCACCGGGCGAATATTCGAATGTTCCCGTCATGCTGGCGGAAATCACGCGCACATCGGCACCGACATACTGGGATTGCGAGATCAGTGCAGCGGCTTCCTTGCGATTGGCTGGACTTGCGTCGAGCCAGGCCGCGGCGCGCAGCAGGGCCTTGATCATGGCCAGGTGCGTGTTGGGGTTCTTTTCAGCCCAGGCCCGGG
Organism: Gammaproteobacteria bacterium; assembly: GCA_031424095.1. Lineage (GTDB taxonomy): Bacteria > Pseudomonadota > Gammaproteobacteria > Steroidobacterales > Steroidobacteraceae > ZC4RG30. The sequence goes on along the minus strand of JANPGU010000018.1, from coordinate 2,750 downwards.
TTACGCCAATCACCTTCTCCGGATTGTTCTTCCAGATCTCATAGTCGGTGACGACTGGCAGACCCACCTTCTTGAACAGTGCCTGCTGGTTCCACGGCTCGCCGACGCAATAACCATTGATGGTTCCAGCCTCCATGGTCGCGGGCATCTGCGGCGGCGGCGTTACGGAAATGAGTACATCAGCCTTGATCTGGCCGGTTACGTCGGAGGGCGAGTAGAAGCCAGGATGCACGCCACCGGAGGCGAGCCAGTAGCGCAGCTCGTAATTGTGGGTGGAAACCGGGAACACGACGCCCATGCGGAACGATTTGCCAGACGCCCTGAACTGATCGATGACGGGCTTCAGCGAACTGGCCTTCACTGGTCGCACCGGCTTGCCCTGTGCATCCTTCGGCACGTTGGGCAACATTTGTTGCCAGACTGCATTGGAAACGGTGATGGCGTTGCCGTTCAGGTCCATGCTGAAGGCCGTGATGATGTCGGCCTTGGTGCCGATGCCGATGGTGGCACCCAGCGGCTGACCGGCCAGCATGTGCGAAGCGTCCAGCTCGCCGGTGATGACGCGATCGAGCACCACTTTCCAGTTGGCCTGCGGCTCCAGCGTTACATACAGCCCTTCGTCCTCGAAATAGCCTTTTTCATAGGCCACCGCCAGCGGCACCATGTCGGTGAGCTTGATGAAGCCGATCTTGATCTGCTCCTTCTCGAGCTTGAGCGGCTTGGCCAGGGACAGCCCGGCATGTGCGGAGAGCGCGGCCAGCGCGAGTCCCACCAGAACCTTGCGTCGTGATTCACCCGGCTTGCCTTTCATATGCTCTTCCGCCTCCCGAAACGATTTCCAAAAAAAAGCCACCGGTATGCGGCCTGGGTACAGCAGCTGAAGCTGTCGACCAGACCGGAACCGGCGGCATTGCCGTGAAGCCCATCCCAAGAGCTTCGCGAGATAACTGAAGCAAATGGCGTGCCAGAACGCAGAAATCCGAAACCAGGGGCTCGAGACCGCATGTTGGGGGTCGCGCGACCATACGCAGCAAGTTCAGGCCGCTGCATGCACGTGCATCTGCTTCGTTGCAGTGCAAGGTGGATTCAATTCGCACATGGCCAGTGCGCTGACCCTGTCAACCGGCAGCCGAGTTGCCGCGTTGAATCACCCAGCAACTCAAGAACCCACCGGGAGACCGATATGAAGTCATCTGTACGATTGATCACATCCGGACTGCTGACGCTGATTGCGATTCCGGCACTGGCTGCGGATCGCGGCGATGTCGCCAATGCACGGCTGGATGCCCGCGGCGAGCGCATCAACGAACGTCTCGACGCCCGCGGCGAACGCATCGATGCACGGCTGGACAATCGCGGCCAGGCCGCCGAGGACCGGCTCGATGCCAAGGGCGATCGCATCGATTCACGTCTGGATTCGCGGGCGGCAGCAGCCGCTGCCAATGGCAATGAACATCGCGCCGAACGGCTCGACGCCAAAGGCGACCGCATTGATCAAAGGCTCGACGCACGCGGCCAGCAGCGCGAGCAGCGGCTGGACCAGAAAGGTGATCGCATCGAAAACCGCCTCGACAAGCGGGGTGATCGCATCGAGAACCGTCTGGATCACCGTGGCAATCGCATTGATCGTCGCGTTGATCGGCGCCAGTCGCGCCCCTGAATGATCGACGCCTTTCAGGTCTCCTGAAGGTGGCCGTGTGCGGTGCAGATACGCCGCACATAGGCCGCCAACGGCCCGCCAGCCGTATCGATTTCACTGCCCAGCTGCATGGCAGGCGATACATGGTTCTGTCCAGGCAGGAAGAGCACTTCCGGGCACTTGCCGCAAAGCGCGGTGCGAGCTGCAAACACGGCCGCCAGCTGCTGCTGGAACTGCCCCGGATCGAATTCGCTGATGGTGAACAGGCACGGCACCTGTGTCGCTGCCAGCCGGAGCACCGCCGAACGCTGCGGATACAGCGAGCGATCAATGCCAAAATAGACTTCGTGCATGGGATTGCGCGCAAACAGGTCGGGTTCATAGATCCCCGACATCAGCACGGCTGCGGCCAGCGACAACGTTGCCGCGCCGCCGTGACCGGCAAGATAGCCCGCCACATGCGCAGCACCTGCGGACTGGCCTGCCAGCACAATGGAATTGGGGTCGCCGTGAAAGCGCGCGATGTTCGCCCGCAGCCAGTCGACAGCGGCAGCGACATCCACGGCGCCGGACGGCCAGACATGCGCAGGCGCATGTCGATAGGTCATCGTGACGCCCACGAAACCTTCGCGCACTGCCCAGGCGCCGAAGTTGTTGAAGAAAGGCGCATCAGCGTCGCCCTTGTCGCCCAGGGCGAAGCCGCCGCCATGCACGAAAACCACAACGGGTCGCCGCGACAGGTTGTCAGCCGCATGAAATACGTCCAGGCGCTGGCGGGGATCAGTGCCGTATTGAACATCCCGCAATACTTCGGCGCCAACGGATTGCGGCCGCAGCGCCAATGGCACCAGCAGCTCGCGCGTGGCGGCAATCGTCGCCGGTGTAAACATATCGCCGATTTCGTGTAGGCGCTTTCTGACCTCTTCCGACATTCTTCCTCCACGTGTTTGTCGCCGTTAGGCACCATACGCTGTCGGCCTGTTTATGGGAAAATGTTGTCAGTCGACAATAAGGGGACACAGATGCGTAGCCGTCCATCCATGCTGCTTGCGGGTATTGCAACTTTTGCGCTGCTGAGCGCCTGCAACAAGCCACCTCCAGCGACCTCTCC
>JANPGU010000017.1:0-8413 GCA_031424095.1 Gammaproteobacteria bacterium | reverse complement strand
CATCGCACGCCCGCCACGGGCGCCTCGGCAGCGGGCCATTTCTTTGCGCCCGCCGCGCTGGAGATCGATTCGCTGGAGCAGCTCCAGCGCGAAGTTTTCGGGCCAGTGCTGCATGTGCTGCGCTACAGGTCCCGCGATCTGGACGCGGTCATCGACGCGATCAATGCGACTGGCTACGGCCTGACGCTGGGCATCCAGTCGCGCATCGAAGCCACTGCCCGGCACATTGCCGCGCGCGTGCAGGTGGGTAATGTTTACGTGAACCGCAATCTCATCGGCGCGGTCGTCGGAGTGCAGCCGTTCGGAGGCTGTGGCCTTTCCGGCACCGGTCCGAAATCAGGTGGGCCCCACTACCTGCAACGTTTTGCAGTCGAGCGGGTTGTCACCACCAACACGGCTGCCATCGGTGGCAATACCAGTCTGCTGGACCTTGATGATCACGACCGATAGGCGGTAAAGACTAATCGGCGTGCGGTGGCGCTGTGGCGGAGCCCGTGCTCAGCTCAAGCCAGTCCAGTTCTTCCTCGAGCAGGTGATAGGCATGGTCGCCGATCGTGTCACTGCTGCGCAGTTCCTCGATCGCACCGCGTGCTGCGATGACTGCGCGCTGTCGCAGCACATTGCCGGGGCTCTTGACGGGATCCCTGCCCCGACGCGCATGTCGCAGTGCTTCTTCATAATCCAGCCGCAGGCGCTCTGCAGCGGGCGTATCGTCACCCTCCATGGTGGCCAGTGCTGCCTTCAACGCAATCTTGCGCGCCAGCAGCAGTTCGGTCTCCACCGTGTTGTCCTGCGGCAGGCGCAGCACCGTCAGCAAGGGCCGCAACGTGAGGCCCTGGATCAGCAGCGTGCCCAGCACCACGACGAACGCAGCAAGCTGGATGAAGTCGTGATACGGAAACGAGTTGGGCAGCGCCATCGCAGCGGCCAGCGTGACGATACCCCGCATGCCGGACCAGCCGATCACCAGTCCCTCCCTGGCGGTGGGGGGCGTCATGACGTATTCGTCCGGACTGCGCCCGAAGATGCGATTTGCCAGGCTGATCAATGCGTGTCGCGTCATGACCCACAGCAGCCGCACCCCGATCACCACCCCAAGCATGATGAATGCGCCAATCATGTAGCGGTCGAATTCGCTGCGGCTCAGCGCGGCCAGTGTCGGGCGTATCTGCAAGCCGATCAACGTGAACGCGACCACGTTCAACACGAAGGTCATGGTCTCCCAGATCGCGAACGAAGGCACACGCAGATGCGGCGGAGTCGGCGGGCCGGTGCGCCTGGCCAGCGTCAGCCCGAACACCACGATGGTGACAACCCCGGAAAGCCCCAGGCGCTCAGCAGCGAGCCACACGCCGAAGGTGATGACAAACTGCACGATCACAAAGCTGGGCGCATCCTCTATGCGCCGCAACAGCAGGTTCACGGGCCAGGCCAGCAGCCAGCCCACCACGACGCTACCGAAGACAACGAGTGCGAACATCGGCACGGCCTCCATCAGGCTGAAGCTCCCGGCAGCCATGGCGCCGACAGCAAGGCGATAGATCAGCAGGGCCGAGGCGTCGTTGAGCAGGCTTTCTCCTTCCAGCACCATGCGAATGCGGTGCGGCGGATTCACCTGCCGCAGCACGGCCAGCGCTGCAACGGCGTCCGGTGGCGCGAGCAGTGCACCCAGTGCAATGGCAGCCGCCCATGGAAACCCTGGAAACATGGTGCGCGCGGCCAACGCCACGGCCACCGTGGTGATCGCCACTGCAGCCAGCACCAGCGACAGGATCTGCACGCGATTGCGCCGCAGGTCGCGCAGCGAGGTGTCATAGGCTGCGTCCAGCAGCACCGGTGCAACGAACAGCGCGAGGATCAGATCCGGTGGCAGGTCGAGACGCGGAATGCCGGGCAGGAATGCGACCAGGCCGCCGCCGGCTGCGAGCACGGTCGGGTATGGGATGTTCAACTTCTTGGCGAGCGCGGACAGCACCGTGGCGCCGAGCATCAGCAGCAGCAGGATTTCGAACAGGTGCAAGGCAGGATCCTCGGCGTCTCGACTACACTTCGGCCATGAACAGGGTACTCGTAACCGCCGGTGCAGCCGGCATCGGCCTTGCGATCGCAAGAGCATTCCACGCCGCTGCTGCGCAGGTTTATGTCTGCGACATCGACGCAGACGCCCTGGCGCGCGCCGGTGCCGCAATGCCGGGGCTGCTGACGCGGCACTGCAGCGTCGGCGATCGTGCCGATGTGGCGGTCATGGTTGCTGACGCGGCGTCCCGCCTCGGCGGCATCGACGTACTGGTCAACAATGCCGGCATCGGCGGACCCACGTGCTCCGTTCAGGCCATGAACCCCGACGAATGGGATGCGGTGCTGAAGGTCAACCTCACCGGCACCTTCGACGTCACGCGCAACGCGATCCCGCATCTGATCCGATCTGGCCATGGCGTGATCATCAACATGGCATCGGCGGCGGGGCGCTTCGGCTACGCCAATCGCAGTCCCTATTCGGCATCGAAGTGGGCGCTGATCGGGTTCACCAAGACGCTGTCGATCGAACTCGGCGAACACGCCATACGCGTCAATGCGATTGCCCCCGGCGCCGTCGCGGGGGAGCGCGCCGAACGCGTATTCCAGGGCAGGGCGCAGACCAGCGGCAAGCCACTGGAGGAAGTGAAACGGATAGCCATGGCCGGTCAATCGCTCAAGGCCCTGGTCGATCCGGACGACATCGCGGCGCTGGCGGTGTTCCTCGCCTCCGACGCGGCGAAATCCATCTCCGGCCAGGTGCTGCCCATCGACGGCGACATGCAGCGCGCTTGAACACCGGGAACCGTATCTGCACTTCTGCAGGGCCGCTGCTGGTCGGCATGCTGCTGACGCTGGCCGGCTGCACAACGCCTGCGGTGCTCACGGTTGGCGATGCTGCCCGCAGCCAGGTGGAAGCCACCGAACATGCCTTCGCACAGAGCATGGCCGATCGCAATCTGCAGGCGTTCAGCAGCTACATTGCCAGCGATGCCATCTTCTTTACCGGCCCGGAGCCATTGCGCGGCCGCGAGCAGGTGATCACGTGGTGGTCGCGCTATTTCAAGGATGCAGCAGCGCCATTCTCATGGACGCCCGATCGGGTGGAAGTGCTGGATGGCGGAACGCTGGCGCTGAGCACGGGACCAGTGCGTGATTCTGCAGGAAAACCTGCGGGGCGCTTCGCGTCGATCTGGCGACAGGAAGCGCCCGGTGTATGGCGGATCGTGTTCGACCGCGGCGAAGCCGCCGCGCAGTGATCAGCCCTGGACGGTGTTGGCGGTCAGTACCGGCGCCATGCGGCGGTGCTGGCGCTCACTGGCGCGACCTTCTTCCAGGACAGCGGCCGGCACCGGCTGCAGCTTCCACACCAGGCCCACGAATGACAGCGCCTTCAGGATGTAGAAGGTGATGTCGTATTCGTACCAGTAGAAGCCCTGACGCGTGGAACCCGAGTAGCGGTGATGGTTGTTGTGCCAGCCTTCACCCATGGTGACGATGGCCAGCAGCCAGTTGTTGCGGCTGTGGTCGGTGGTCGCGAAGCGGCGCTTGCCAAACACATGCGACAGTGAATTGATGGTGAAGGTGCCATGCCACAGCAGCACGGTGCTGGCGAAGAAGCCGAAGAACAGGCCCGATGCGCCCAGCGTGAAGAACACGGCAGTGCCCAGCATGATCGGCGGCAGCAGGTAATATTTGTTCAGCCAGCGCAGTTCCGGGAAGCGCGCGAAGTCGCGGATGCGGTTGTAGTCCGTGTCCTGGTTGCCGTTGTCGAAGATCCACCAGACGTGTGAATACCAGAAGCCATCCTGGGCTACCGAGTGCAGATCCTCGGGCATGTCGGAATAGCGGTGGTGATGGCGGTGATGGGCAGCCCACCACAGCGCGCCGCGCTGGGCGCTGGTCTGCGCCAGGAAGGCCAGCACGAACTGGAACACCCGGCTGGTCTTGTAGGTGCGATGCGAGAAATAGCGATGGTAGACGCCGGTCACCGCAAACATGCGGACGAAATAGAGGACGGCGCAGCAGATGGCGGCGGCGGGGGTGATGCCGGTCCAGATGGTGCCGAAGGCCAGCAGGTGGATGGCCAGGAAGGGAGATGCACCTGCCCAGCCGATGCGACGCATTGGCTTGCTGGTGGCGATGCCCGGATTTTCCTGCGCTGATTCCATCTGCCCGCTCCGTTGTTCGTATTGGCCGGTTTCGACCGAGCGCCAATGTTCGACGAATCAGGCAGCCGGGCGGGTCATCATTTCGTCAGTAAATGTAAAAGTTCTGTCAAAGCCCGGACTGCGTCACGTTTTGCTGTCGCCGGCAGGAATGAATTTGTAGCCGGCGCCGCGATGCGACAGGAAGTGCACCGGCTTGTCGGGCATAGGCTCGAAGTACCGCCGCAGGCGCGCGATGAAATTGTCCACGCTGCGCGTGTTGGGTGCATTGCGCAGTTTCCAGACACGCTCGAGCAGTTCGTCCCGCGACAGCACGCGGCCAGCGTTCTGCGCGAAGTAATACAGCAGGTCGAGTTCCAGCTGCGTCAGGCGCACCGGCTTGCCGTTGGCGGTGGCCTCATGCCGGTCGAAATCGATCTGCGCGGTCCCGAATAGCAGGCTGCCGCGCGCCTCTTCGGTGGGCGAATCCTGCTGCCGCCAGCCACTGCGACGCAGTGCTGAACGCACACGCGCCAGCAGTTCCGGCAGCACGAAAGGTTTGGGCATGTAGTCGTCGGCGCCGGAATCCAGGCCCCGCACGCGCTCTTCGGCCGCACTGCGCGCGGTGAGCATGATCACCGGCATGTACTGGCCGGACTCGCGCAACTGCCTGCAGAAGCCGTAGCTCTCGCCATCGGGCAGCATCACATCCAGCAGGATGAGATCAATGGGCGCGGCCTGCAGCAGTTGCGCAGCCGCTTCGCGCAGCGAACGCGCGATCACAACGCGATAGCCGTCGAGCTCCAGATTCAGCTTCAGGCCTGCGGCCAGATGCGCCTCGTCCTCGACCACCAGTACGGTGGCCCGCGGGTCCGTGGCCGCAAACGGATCGGTGCTCAAGTCTGCGCATCCAGGCGGCCAGTGCTCATCGGCAGGCGGATGCGCATCGTCGTGCCCTTGCCCTGTCCGTCCGACTCCGCCCGCATGCGCCCGCCGAGATTGCGCACCAGCCGGTACGCCACATACAGCCCCAGGCCCGAGCCGCTGCGTTCATTGACCAGTGCGCCAGGCGCGCGATGGAAGCGCTTGAAGATGCGCTTGAGCTGGCTGCGTTCGACGCCGATGCCATGGTCGCGCACCCCGATGCCCAGGTGTCCGGACTCGAGGCGGCGTACTTCGATCTGCACCTGCGGTTCGGCGGAGGAATATTTCACGGCATTGTCGAGCACATTCTTGATGATGATCTCGAGCGCGGTCGGATCGGTGAAGATCTCGACTGTAGCAGGCGCATCGAGCTGGAATGCGGTTTCACCCAGGTCGTAGCGCCGCCGCATGCTCTCGATTGCCAGGTTCAGCAGTCTGGTGACGTCAACCACCGTCCAGGTCTGCGAACGGCGCCGATGCGCAATGCGACTGGCCTGCAGGATGTCATCGACGAACACGGTCAGGCGTTCCACATCCGAGAGCATCATGCTGCGCAGCTCGACCTGCTGCGTGGCAGACAGCTCCGGCCGCGCCAGTGTCTCGAGGCAGAGCTTGATCGACGCCAGCGGGCTCTTCAGCTCATGCGTTACCGAGTCGATGAACATCTGCTGCCGCCGGCTCTCGAGGATCTCGCGCACCAGCGACACGCTGAACAGCACCAGCACACTCATGACCAGCACGAACGAGGCGATGCCGCCGGCCAGCAGCCAGCGGTTGCCGGAGAAGGCGCGGGTCAGTGGCAGGTTCTCGCTGATCACCAGGATCCAGCCGATCAGCAGTGCCAGCGTCATCAGCACCGTGATCGCACTGAGCACGATGGGTACGGAAATGGAGCGATTCAGCGACTGCGGCATGCAACTTCAGTTCCCGGTCGCAGCTTCAGTCGAACCGGAAACCGGAGATCATCGAACCGAGCACCTGCTCGTTGAAAACGCGCTGGCCGACGGCTCCCGATGCGCCAGCCGCCACCATCAACGGCAGCAGGTGTTCGTGTCGCGGCTGGCAGAACTGCGCAGCAGGCGCCTCATGCCAGTGCGTCAATGCGGTGGCGCGCGCACCGGCCGGCGCGCAGGCTGCGGTATTCAGCCAGGCATCGAACTGCTGCGAGGGTGCCAGTGCCCGCGGATCGCCCATGGCACGCAGATTGTGGAAGCTCATGCCGGCGCCGAGGATCAGCACGCCCTCGCTGCGCAGGGAGCCCAGGGCACGGCCCGCCGCCACGTGCAGGGCGGCATCGAGTCCGGCATCCAGTGACAGCTCCACCACGGGGATATCGGCCTCAGGCAGCGCCACCTTCAGCGGCACGAACACGCCATGATCGAGCCCGCGGGCTGGATCCAGGCGGGCATACAGGCCGGCATCGCGCAGCAGCTGCGCCGCTTGCGCGGCGAGTTCCGGCGCGCCGGGTGCGTCATAGCGCAGCTGGTAGGTGTGCGGCGGAAAGCCGTAATAGTCGAACAGCAGCGAGGGGTGGGCGCCGCTGGTGAGCGCGAAGCCCTTGGTTTCCCAATGACCCGAAACGACGATGACGGCCTTCGGACGTTCGGGCAGCGTGCCCGGCAGATCACGCAGGAATTGCGCCATGCGTGTCCAGGTGCCCTGCGGATCGTCCATGAAGAAGCAGGGGCCGCCGCCATGGGGGATGTAGTAGCTGGGGAGCATGCAGGTCTAGCGGGACCTCAAAGGCGTGCATCCGGCGGCAATTGCGCTTGCCGAAAAGCGGCCTGCAACCAGCAATGCGAATGCGATTCTCTGCACCATGGAATCTCCAAAGCCGCTTTGACAGCTTGGGGGTTGGTCCCTAGGCTTGCCAAACCGAAAATAACCCGCAGAACGGGAGTACGCAGGATGGGGCAATCAATGAGAGTTGGGAAGTATGTCGCCGCCGCCTGGCTGGCCGTATTCGCGGTTGCCGCGGCGGCTGCCGAGCATCCGGATTTCACCGGTGTATGGACCAATGCCAGCGGACCGGGCATCGGCGGGGCTACCAATACGGCTGCGGGTGCATTGCCCTTCACGCCGCTGGCGCAGGCCCGGGTGGCGGCCTACCAGAAGCTCACCGGCGGCACCGACGATTCCCCCGGCTACTGGTGCGTGGGCACGGGCATGCCCGGCTCCATGCTGGGTTCCGGCGGCTATCCCATGGAGATCCTGCAGCGTCCCGAGCAGATCAATATCGTCTACGAGGCACACAGCGAAATCCGCCGGGTCTACTTTGGCGATCGCAATACACCGCAGGCTGACCGGCTGGCGTCGCGCGGCGGTTATTCCAGCGGTCGCTGGGAAGGCGACACGCTGGTTGTGGAAACCGACAACCTGGTCGACCAGGTGGATCAGCGCACGCCGCATTCGGAAGACGCCACGATCGTGGAGCGGTACAAGCTTGACGGCGTGGACGCGCAGGGCCGACGTATCCTGTCGGCTGAAATGACGATGACCGATCCCAAGTTCTATACCAAGCCGGTCACGCTCCAGAAGCGCTGGGCGCAGGTGCCCAATGGCCGTGTTCTGCCCTACGAGTGCACCGCCGAGACCTGGTATGAGCGCATCGAGGCCATGGCCAAGAAGGCCGGCGTTCCCATTCCTTAAGCATTCGGCGAAGTTGAGGTAAACAAATGAATACGATCATCCGCAAGGCACTGCTGCTTCTCGTCGCCGTCACGGCGGCCGCAACCGCCGGGGCGCATCATTCCGCCGTGGCGTTCGATTTCGCCAAGTCGGTCAATTACACCGGCGTGGTAAAGGCGTTCAGGGCGGTCGAGCCGCACATGAAGATGACCATCGAACTGAAGGATGCCAAGGGCACCCGTGTCGTGAACTTCGAAGGCCACAGCGTCAACAACATGAAGCGCGCTGGCTACAACAAGGGCATGGTCAATGTCGGCGACACGATTACGGTCACCGCCGCGCCTTATCGCGATGGCACCGAAGGTGGCTATGTGATCGGTGCACAGACTGCGAGCGGTTATTTCGGCATGAAGCCACGCGGTGCCCGGCCGACGGATGTCCAGGCAGTGGGCGAAGAAGTACGCAAAGCGGCCGAAGGCCGCTGAACTGACACAGGACAAGATTCAATAATGGCCAAGATCATCGGTGGGATTGCGACCTCCCATACTCCCACCATCGGCTTCGCGCTCGATGCCAAGAAGCAGCAGGATCCGGTGTGGAAGCCGATTTTCGAGGGCTATGAGCCCGTGCAGAAGTGGCTGGCCGAGAAGAAGCCCGATGTGCTGCTGTATATCTTCAACGACCACGTCACGTCGTTC
>JANPGU010000016.1:0-2941 GCA_031424095.1 Gammaproteobacteria bacterium | reverse complement strand
CGCCGTGCACCTGGCTGCCGTACTGCTGCTTGATGACCGGCAGCGGCACCTTGCCCTTGCGGAAGCCACGCACATTCGCCGTACGCGACAGGTCACGCAGGCGGCGATCCACTTCGCCAGCCACGCGCGTGTGCGGAATTTCGACTTCGATGCGGCGCTCGAGGCCGGCGGTCGTCGTTACTGTGAACTGCATCGTCCGGTTCCTTCACTCAGATCTGGTCTACAAGAAACTGGTGCGAAAGGAGAGACTCGAACTCTCACGGGTTACCCCACAGGCTTCTAAGACCTGCGCGTCTACCAGTTTCGCCACTCTCGCGCTCGCTTCAAAAAATGGTGGGCCGTGTAGGATTTGAACCTACGACCAATTGATTAAGAGTCAACTGCTCTACCAACTGAGCTAACGGCCCTGAAAAGGGTTGGGGTGGACGACGGGACTCGAACCCGCGACAGCCGGAATCACAATCCGGGACTCTACCAGCTGAGCTACGTCCACCATCGTTCACATATCTTCGAACAGCGACCAACCTGGCGCGCCCGGCAGGAGTCGAACCTGCGACCCTCGGCTTAGAAGGCCGATGCTCTATCCACCTGAGCTACGGGCGCCCATGATAAAGGCAACAGGTTCGATGCGGCCACGCACGGGCTGGTCACTTCAAATCCGCGTCGGCCGGCCCCTTTTCGGGAGGCCCTCCAGCGCGGGCCGGGAGTATATACGAACCGAAAGGCGTTACGTCACCCGTATGTGAGTGGTCGCACCTTGCCACCGAAAACCCGGTAGACGTAGACGGTGTACCCGCCAATGGCCGGCAGCACCACCAGAGCGCCCCACAGGATGATCAGCAGTGACTCCGGTGCGCTGGCTGCGTCCCAGATCGTGATGCGGTCCACCACCAGGAACGGGAACATGCTGTACGCAAGGCCGTAGAAACCCAGCAGGATCACGCCGACGGCGCAGCCGAACGGCACCCATGCACCATATTGATTGCCCTGTTCCAGCCGCACCGGCATGCGCAGCAGCGACCGGCGGGCCACCCACAGTAAAGCCAGCGTGGCCACCGGCACCGGGATCAGCAGCACCACGAAGGGCAGCGAAAACCACTTCAGGAAGATCCGCTCGCTGACCAGCGGCGACGCGATCGAGACGGCGGCCATGCCGAGCACCGCGCCCCACCAGGCCAGGCCCGCCCATTTCAATGCCTTGAGCTGCAGCGTGCCCTGCGTTTTCAGGATCAGCCAGCCAGCCCCCAGCAGTGCATAGCCCGCGGGCAGACAGAGGGCGATGAGCACGGCGAAGGCCTGCGCCGCCAGCGACTGCTGGAAGCCGGTGACGTAACGACCCAGCATGTATCCCTGTGCAATCGCGGTGAGCAGCGATCCTGCCCAGAAAAGGTTGTTCCACAGCGGCTTGTGTTTCGCATGCGCCTTGACGCGGAAGTCGAAGGCCACGCCGCGCAGCGTCAGGCCAATGAGCATCAGTACCACCGGCAGGTAGAGGGCGGACAGAATCACACCATGCGCGCGCGGGAAAGCGACCAGCAGGATGCCAATGCCCAGCACCAGCCAGGTTTCGTTGGCATCCCAGAACGGACCGATGCAGGCGATCATCAGGTCTTTCTGCGCGTCATCGGCCGACTTCAACAGGATGCCGACGCCGAGGTCGTACCCATCGAGCACTACATAGAGCAGCAGCGCCACTCCCATCAGGCCGAGGAACACCACGGGCAACCAGCCGGCGGGAGTCGCCAGATCAGGGTACATGGGTGGCCTCGTGCGCAATCGCATTGGCGCGACCGGCCATGTAGAACAGCACGCTTACATAGGCGACGATCAGCAGCGCATAGAGCGTCAGATAAAGCGGCAGGCTGATGGCCACGGGCACCGGTTCACGGCTGGTCGCGGCGGCAGTGCGCAGCACGCCATACACCAGCCACGGCTGGCGCCCTATTTCGGTGACATACCAGCCGGCCAGCGTCGCGACCCAGCCCGAGAACGTCATGCCGACCATGACCTTCAGCCACAGCCCCTGCGGCTCTCGCCCCCTGCGCAACAGCCAGGCACCCATCCACGCAGCTGTCAGCATCAGAACGCCGGTGCCGACCATGACACGAAACGCCCAGAACACCGGCGCTACCGGTGGATGCGCTGCGGGAAACTCGTTCAGGCCGCGGATCTCGCCATCAAGATCGTGCGTGAGGATGAGACTCGCGCCGCGCGGAATGCTGATGGTGTAGCGGTTGCTCTGGGTGGCGGCGTCCGGCCACGCGCCCAGCAGCAGCGGCACACTGCGCTCGGTCTTCCAGATGCCTTCCATCGCCGCGACCTTTGCAGGCTGATGCTCCAGCGTGTTGAGCCCGTGCAGATCGCCGACGAATATCTGCAGCGGTACGAGGATGGCTGCGATGGCAACACCGGTGCGCAGCGTCGGCAGCACATCCGCGGAACGATCACCGCGCAACCAGCGCCATGCGGAAATGCCGGCGGTGAGGAATGCCACCGTCAGTCCGGAAGCGATCAGCATGTGCGTCAGCCGGTATGGCAGCGAAGGATTGAAGACAATGGCCCACCAATCCGTGGCATGCGCCTGGCCGTCGCGCATCTCGAACCCTCGCGGCGTCTGCATCCAGGAATTCAGCGCCAGGATCCAGAACGCGGAGAGACTGGTGCCCACTGCCACCAGCACGGTTGCGAGCGTATGCACGCGCGGCGAAACGCGATCCGTGCCGAACAGCATGATGGCGAGGACGCTCGCTTCGAGAAAGAATGCAGTGAGCACTTCGTAGGCGAGCAGCGGGCCCGCGATGTTGCCGACCGTTTCCATGTAGCCCGGCCAGTTGGTGCCGAACTGGAAACTCATCGTCACGCCGCTGACGACACCCAGCGCAAACGTCAGCGCGAACACCTTCACCCAGAAACGGTATGCCTGTAGCCACAGTGCATTGCC
>JANPGU010000015.1:0-3717 GCA_031424095.1 Gammaproteobacteria bacterium | reverse complement strand
TCGGCACCAGCGGGCTGGGCGCAGAGGGCATGTGGCAGATCGCGCTGTGGGGCAACACGCTGTTCCGCGGCGCGCTGATGGTGGCCTTGCCGGGCCTCACTGCGTTGCTCATCGTGAACCTTGCCTTCGGCGTGGTCAGCCGCGCGGCGCCATCGCTGAACCTGTTTGCCATCGGCTTTCCCGTCACGCTGATCGGGGGCCTGCTGATCGTGCTTGCCGGCCTGCCCGCGGTGCAGTCCGGATTCATGACACTGATGCGTGAAACGCTCGATTTTTCCACCGCCCTGATGCACACCCGCTGACGCCATGGCAGAGACTGAACGCCATGATCGGACCGAGCCGGCAACACCCAAGCGCCTGGAGGATGCGCGGCGCGAAGGCCGCATCCCCCGGTCCCGCGATCTGACCGCGGCGGCAGTGATGCTGACGGCCGGCATGGCGCTGACCATGGCAGGAAATTCGATGGCATCGCGCCTGGTGGCGATGATGCGCGGCGGACTCTCGATCAGCCGCGAACGGATCTTCGACGAAGGCGCCATGGCCAGTGCCTTTGGCGACCTGTCAGGCATGGCGCTGTATGCCATTGCCCCGGTGCTGCTCATTACGTTGGTGGCGGCAATCGGTGCGCCGCTGGCGCTGGGTGGTTGGGCATTCAGTGGCCAGGCGCTGGCACCTGATTTCAATCGCCTCAACCCCATGTCCGGCCTGCAGCGGATGCTGTCGCTGCGCTCCTGGGTCGAGCTGGGCAAGGCGCTGGGCAAGTTCGGCATCGTCGGCGCGGCCGGCGCCATGGTGCTCTGGCACAACATGGATGCCCTGATGGGTCTGGGCAGCGAACCCATCCAGGCCGCCATCGGCCACTCGATTTCGATCGCCGGCCAGTCACTGATCGCTCTGACCGCGGCGCTGGTGTTCATCGCCGCCATCGACGTGCCGTTCCAGCTGTGGCAGTACCACCAGGAAATGCGCATGACGCGGACCGAGGTCCAGCAGGAAAACAAGGAATCCGAAGGCTCACCGGAGATGAAGGGCCGGATCCGCGCCCTGCAGCGCGAAATGTCCGAGCGCCGGATGATGGACGCGGTGCCCAAGGCCGATGTGATCGTCGTTAACCCGACGCATTACGCCGTCGCCCTGCGTTATGACGACAAGACCATGCGCGCTCCGACCGTCGTGGCGAAGGGTGTGGACCTCATGGCCGCCCGAATCCGTGAACTGGCTACCGAACACAAGGTCCCGATCTTCGAGGCGCCGCCGCTGGCCCGTGCCTTGCATCGCACTGCAGAGATTGGTGACGAAATTCCGGCAGGGCTGTATGTGGCCGTGGCGCAGGTGCTGACCTACATCTTCCAGCTCCGCGCCGCGACCCGTGACCGCCTGGTTCCGCCACCCCTGCCCAAGATAGAGATGCCTGAAGCTTGATGAATATGGACCAGGTGCAGACTTTGAACGTGCGCAGACTTCTCCAGACCGGCATTGGCGTGCCGGTCGGCGTGCTTTCGATCCTGGCCATGATCATCCTGCCGCTGCCGCCGATCGCGCTGGATATCCTCTTCACCTTCAACATCGCCCTGTCATTGGTGGTGATGATGGCGGTGTTCTACGTGGCCCGCCCGATGGACTTCGGCGTGTTCCCGAGCGTGCTGCTGCTGGCCACCTTGCTGCGGCTGGCGCTGAACGTAGCGTCCACCCGCGTCGTTCTGATGCACGGCCACACCGGCACCGGCGCAGCCGGCAAGGTGATCGAATCCTTCGGTGAGTTCGTGGTTGGCGGCAATTACGCCGTGGGTGTGGTGGTATTCGTCATCCTCACCATCATCAACTTCGTGGTGGTGACCAAGGGCGCGGGCCGCATCTCGGAAGTGACCGCGCGTTTCACCCTGGACGCCATGCCCGGCAAGCAGATGGCCATCGATGCCGATCTGAACGCCGGCCTGATCACGCAGGAAGAAGCGCGCACCCGCCGTTATGAAGTGCGCGCCGAAGCCGACTTCTATGGATCGATGGACGGCGCCAGCAAGTTTGCGCGCGGTGACGCGACGGCGGGCCTCATGATCCTGGTCCTGAATCTTGTCGGCGGTCTGGCCATCGGCGTTACCGCCCACGGCCTTTCGTTTGGCGATGCCGCACGCACCTATACATTGCTGACCATTGGCGACGGCCTGGTCGCACAGATTCCGGCGCTGCTGCTTTCTGCAGCGGTCGCCATCATCGTGACCCGCATGTCACGTTCGCAGGACATGGGCGGTGAAATCAGCCGCCAGCTGTTCGGTCAGCCCAAGGCGCTGTATGTGGCGGCCGGCGTGATCGGCATCATGGGTGTCATTCCGGGCATGCCGAACCTGGCATTCCTCGGCATTGCCGCGCTCTGCGCCGGCGCGGCACGCATGATGCAGAACAAGGCGGCGGCCGCAGCGGTTAAAGCTGCCGCCGCCGCCGCGGTGAAGACCGAGATTGCGCCAGTGATTCCGCCGGAATCACGGGAGCTGAGCTGGGATGATGTACGCCCGGTGGACCTGCTGGGCCTGGAAGTCGGCTACCGGCTGGTGCCGCTGGTCGATGCGAATCAGGGCGGTGACCTGCTGGCCCGCGTGCGTGGCGTGCGCCGCAAGCTCACCAATGAACTGGGCTTCCTTGTTCCCGCGGTGCATATCCGCGACAACCTGGAATTCGGCCCCACGGTATATCGCATCAATATTTCCGGCGTGCCGATTGGCGAGGGCGTGATCCATCCGGATCGCGATCTGGCCATCAACCCCGGTCGCGTCTTCGGCAAGGTCAGCGGCATCGAGACCACGGATCCGGCCTTCGGCATGGAAGCGGTGTGGATCGAGCCCGGTGCCCGCGATCACGCCCAGACCCTTGGCTACACCGTGGTCGACCCTGCCACCGTCATCGCCACGCATCTGAGTCATCTCATCCAGACCCACGCACATGAACTGCTGGGCCATGAGGAAGTGCAGCAGATGCTCAATGCACTGGCGAAGTCAGCGCCCAAGCTGATCGAGGATCTGATTCCGCGCGTGCTGCCGATGAGCACCGTGGTGCGCGTGTTGCAGGGTCTGCTGGCCGAGCGCGTGCCCGTGCGCAACATGCGCACCATCATCGAGTCGCTGGCGGAGAACGCACCGCGAACACAGGATCCGGCGCTGCTGCAGGCCAGTGTGCGCGTCGCGCTGGGCCGGCAGATCGTGCAGGACCTTGCTGGCCTGAAAGACGAATTGCCCGTGATCACGCTCGAAGGCGATCTCGAGCAGCTGCTGCAGGGATCCCTCGGCGCGGCCGGCAATGGCGGCCCGGGGCTTGAGCCCGGCCTTGCCGAACGACTGCAGCAGCGACTGGCAGAGACTACGCGCCGCCAGGAAATGCTCGGCGAGCCCGCTGTGCTGCTGGTGCCGCCCGCGCTGCGACAGACACTGGCGCGCTTCGTACGCGCTGCCGTTCCCGGCCTGCAGGTGCTGGCCTGGAACGAGATCCCGGATAACCGACGTGTACGCCTGGTTTCGGCTGTAGGTAGATAAAGAATGAAGATCAAGACATACAACGCGCCCGACATGCGCGGGGCCCTGCGCCTCGTACGTGATGACCAGGGACCCGACGCCATCATCCTCTCTACCCGCCACACGGAAGCGGGAGTCGAGATCTCGGTGGCGGGGGATGGAGAAAAGCAGGTCCTGCTCGGGGCGGCACCGCCCGCTCCGGCGCCGGGCATTGCCG
>JANPGU010000014.1:0-24174 GCA_031424095.1 Gammaproteobacteria bacterium | reverse complement strand
CGTCGATGAAGCCGCCGAAGTTGTTGTAGAAGGCGGTGAGGCGAAGGGCCGCCTTGTCGCCGAGCGGAGTATTGACGGCGACCTTGGCGCTGCCGCCGGGCTCGCCGTCGGCGATCGCGTTGGCGGTGAGCTCGGCCACGGTCTCGCTCTGTCCCAGCCTGGGCTGGTTGGTGATGTAGCGGAGCGTCCCCGAGGCCGAGCCGGCGCCGAACAGCGTGCCCTGGGGACCGCGCAACACTTCGACGCGCTCCAGGTCCAGCAGGTCCATGGCCGAACCCGTGAGCGTGCCGTGATAGACGTCGTCCACATAGACGGCAACCCCGGGCTCGGTGGTGTAGATGAATTCGCTGGTGTTCACCCCGCGCATGCCGATCTGGGGATTCGGGCCGGCGCCAGGATTTGGCCTGATATTGGCGTTGGGGACAATGTTGCCCAGATCGGAGACGTTTCTCAGTCCCTGCTGCTCAAGCAGCTCGCCGGACACGGCAGTGATGGACAGGGGCGTTTCCTGCAGGTTCTCGGAGCGGAACTGCGCCGTGACGATGACTTCATCGAGCGCAACGTCATTGGAGGAATCTGGCTGCGCAGCAGATGCTGTCTGCAGCCCAAGCGGCAACGAAGCCAGCGCTGAAGCGCAGAGCATGGCAGGCATGCGCAGGCCTGCAAGCACACAAACGGATTTGCGAAGCATATGAGACTCCCTCGATATTCTTTTTTGTTCTGGCCGTGCCGGTTTACGGGCTCCGGCTGGAGTCTAGTGGCGCGAGGGATGCCAATGCAATCGTTTGTAGAGTTCTGGCTCAGAGACTGGTAATGCCTGTCGCGGCATTGAAGCGCGGGTTTGAGTCTGCCGCAGAGCAGCACCTCGGCCATCGAACGCAGCCCATGCAGCGCCAAAGACCCTCAAATGATGGAGTGGCTATGCTCGACCCACGGGTTGATGCGGCAGTCGCGCATATTCCTTTTTCACCGAGTGGTAGCACTCGCAACTCCGCTGCTCAAGAAGGGGCCGATCGTTGATCACGATGCGCCCGCGTGCATACGTGATCATCCCGTCTGCCTGCAGCACGCCGGCCGCCGTGGACACGCTCTCCCTGCGAACCCCCAGCAGATTCGCGATCAGCTCCTGCGTGACCACCAGCGTATCCTTGTGCAACCGGTCTGCGCTCATCAGCAGCCAGCGGCAGCGCTGCAAGGATCTGGTTGTTTTTGGGTGAGAGTATGGATTCTCGTATTTTCGCAGTAACACTCCATCGCGCAGGGGCAGGCCGATCCCCAGGTCCCTGAGCGTGGAGCATGGCGCAGCGCGCTCAGATGCTCACTTTGCGGCGAGTGCACTCTTCAGCACGCTGGCGGCGAACATCTCTGCATCCTTGGCATCGGCAACCACTGAGCCCATGCCGAAGAACTCGTGGGTCACGCCCTTGTACTCCTTCACGTCGACCTTCACGCCGGCTGCCTTGAGTTTGCCTGCCAGCATCTGGCCGTCGTCATGCAGCGGATCGATCTCGGCGAGGATGATCGTCGTCGGCGGCAGGTCATTCAACTTCGCGTTTACCAGATCCAGGCGCGGGTCCGCAGCCTGGCTCGGCGAGGCCAGCGTGTGCTTGAAAAACCACGGCAGCGCCGGCGTGCCCAATGGCTTCGCATCGACGAACATGAGCTTTGATGGTGTCTTCGGCTCCTGCGCCGCGACCGGATAGACGGCCACGACATGCTTTGGCTGGGTCCACTTGTGGTCACGCGCGGCCATCGCTACGTTCAGCGCCATGTTGCCGCCCGCGCTTTCGCCGACCAGCGCTACGCGGGCAGGGTCCCCGCCCCACCCCGCGGCCTGCGTAAGGATCCATTGGTAGGCCGCATTCGCATCCTGATGTGCAGCGGGGAACTTTGCTTCCGGCGCGTGGCGGTATTCAATGGACACGACAATCGCATTCGCCATCCTGGCGAGCGCCCGCGGGCTCGCGTCATAGACATCGATGTCTGCAATGACCCAGCCGCCGCCGTGGATGTACATCACTACCGGAAGAATTCCCGTGCCGGCAGCCGGCTTGTACACGCGTACCTTCTGCGTGCTGCCATCACCACCCTTGTACGTGACGTCCTGGGTGGACACCGACGGATCCGGCACGGCACTCATGCCCTTCTTTGCCATCACCTTCTTGACTGCGTCGGCGGGCGTAGGCTGCTTGCGCGCCTGTTCGGGTGTAAGAGTCTGGAGTGGCTTCGCGCCAAGGGCAGCGAGCTCGTCCAGTACCATTTTCATATCCGCGCCGGGCATTGGCGCAGCTGCAGCTATGACCGCAGTCCCGCTGCCTGCCAGCAGGGCGGCAGCTGCAATCGAAGAAATCCTGGCAGTAGCAGGAACGCGATCCATGATGATCTCCAGCAAACGAAGAAAACGATTCCGCATTGGAAATCATCACAGCACCGGCTGTCAGCGGGCCGCGACAGCAAATGAACGTAGGAGTTTGCGGCCAAAGCGTATAGGAGTGAGCCACCGTCGCAGCCGGGCAGATTTGTCGACAACGCTGGGGCCGATTCGATCAGGGCTGCAATGACATCGACAGGAACGCCCTGACCGCGGCGGCGCGGCACGAGCCCCTTTACCGGACCAGCGGACGCACCGTGGTAAATCCTCCGTCCACCGCGATGGTCTGACCGGTCACGCGCGCCGCGCCAGCACCGAGCAACCAGGCCATCACGTCGGCGACCTGCCCTGCTGTCTGCACTCCGCCCAGCGGATACTGTTTCGCGGCGCCCTCGCGCATGCCGGGGATGTTCAACAGGCTGGCAGTCATGGGCGTTTCGGTCATGCCTGGCGCCACGGCATTGATGCGCAGCCCCTGACCGGCATAGGTTGCCGCGGCGCTGCGCACCAGCGCCTCGACACCGCCCTTGGCGGCCGCGATGGCCTCGTGATTCGCGACGCCAATACGCGCCACCACTGAACTTGCGAACACGGCCGCGCCGCGTCCACCCTGCAGGCCTGCGATCCATGCCTGCATCATGTAGACAGCGCTGTCCAGATTGACGCGCATCACTTCACGATAAGCATCGGCGCGGGTGCGGTGCAGCGGCAGGATCAGCGTGCTGCCCACGCAATGCGCCAGCAATGTGGGTGCTTCGCCCAGAGTTTCGCGACACGCGGACACGGCGAGTTCTGCGCCCTCCGGAGTAGTAACGTCCGCGACGAGCTGCACTTCACAGTCGACGGCGGCGAGGCGCTGGGCGTCGCGACCCACCACGGCAACCCGATAACCGGATGCGGACAACTGGCTGGCAAGCGCGCGGCCGATGCCGCCACTGGCACCGGTGATGAGGGCAATGGAAGTCATGTGTGCTCCGTGAAAGAAATAGCCCGGGGACTGCAGTTCATTGCGTCAATAACGAGTGCGCTTGGTCCACGCGCTGCTACCATTTCCAGACAGAATCGCAGCGCTGATCAATGGCGGGGAACAGCGCTGGCATGGCTGCGCAGGCAGCCCCATGCGGCAGCCATGCCGCAAGTTGCGGCTCGTCGATACTGCCCACGCTGCGTGCAGTCCGCACCGCGCGGGCGTCCGGATAAATCGCCTCGATACGTCCGGACATCGCGTCGAGGGTGGGGTCGCAAGGCTCCACGGGTTGCGGAAGACCGGTCCTGTCTAGGGCTTCTTTGCCCAGGCGCTGCACCAGCCCGCCGCCGCCACCTTCTTGCCGGCGAACAACTGGCATTCGGCTGCCTTGTCGGCGGGCTTGCCCTTGTACAGCATGCAGTTCCCGCAATGCTGGCCAGCCACGTAGGTGGGGCGCCTCTTCACGTCGACACGCTTGGCATCTGCGACGTAACCCAGCGCCGCGGCAGTTCCTTCCTTCTCATCCAGCATTGCCTGCGCCTCGACGCGCGACGCGAGGCCTGCTCCGGTGACCGCTGTGGCCAGCAGG
Organism: Gammaproteobacteria bacterium; assembly: GCA_031424095.1. Classification (GTDB taxonomy): domain Bacteria; phylum Pseudomonadota; class Gammaproteobacteria; order Steroidobacterales; family Steroidobacteraceae; genus ZC4RG30. The sequence goes on along the minus strand of JANPGU010000014.1, from coordinate 20,247 downwards.
AACATACGTCGGGAAAGGGGCTGATTCATGATGAACTCCTGTTGAATGGCTTCACTGATGGTACACGACGTCGCTTCACAATGAGTTCATTTGAAGGAATATCGTGCAATTTTTGCTATATTGCGCGTCAAACTCGGGTCAATATGACGTCAATATGCGAACAAAAGTCAAACGACGCAAGTCGGCAGGAATAGCAGCGTCACCCACCCTCGCGCCCGGTGACGCATCGTTTCACCGCAGCGGCGCCGTAGCGCGGATGCTGCGCATGCCGGTAGCCACGTTGCGCGTGTGGGAACGCCGCTACGGCATGACGCAAACAGCGCTGTCGCCTGCTGGCCAGCGCCTCTACTCAGCTGCCGATGTGCGACGACTGACCTTGCTCAAACAGCTGGTTGATCTTGGCCACGCGATCGGCAGCCTCGCGCAACAGGACATGCCGCAGCTGCAGCGGGTGGCTGCCATGCACGCCCAGACGCTCGCCGCCACACACAGCGGCATGCTCACGCATCCGGATGTGCTACCGCCCCTCCGCGCCTGGCGCCTGGCCTTGATCGGCCCGGCACTCGCCACTCGTGTGCGGCGACCTGCGGTGCTGCGGCGGCTCGGCAGGCCAGTGGAATTGCTGGGTCCGTTCGTCAATGTGGCACAGGCCGCTGCCGCACTGCGCGCCGGGAAGGTCGACGCGTTGCTGCTGCACGAACCACAACTGCAGGCGGACTGGCTGGAGGTTTTCAATACCGCAGCGCCCGCATTCGCGAGCCTGCCCAAGGCCGTGTTGTATGGCTTTGCGGCTGACGCCGTGTGCGAATCCCTTGCCAATCACGGCCTGTCATTGCTGCGCGAGCCACAGCCCGACGTCGTCATCGCACAATGGCTGCGCGGGCTGGCCGCAGCAGACAGCAGCACCGCCGCAGCGGAACAGCCTCGTCCTGCCGCCGCATCGCTGCCGACGCGTCGCTGGGATGATGCCGCGCTCGCCGACTTCGCCAGTCTTTCCCCTGCGATGGCCTGCGAATGCCCCCGGCACGTGTCGGAACTGCTGATGCAGCTTGCGCATTTCGAGGCATACAGCGCCGAGTGCGAGAATCGCAACGAGGCCGACGCGCAGCTGCATGCCCACCTGCGCAATGTGGCCGCAAGTTGTCGCGCGCGCTTCGAGGCTGCGCTTGAGCATGTGGCCTTGCACGAAGGGCTGCTTTTGCCCGCCTCAGCTGGGTAATGCAGGTCCAGGTGGATCATTGCAGTGTTAGCTACCCGCTTCGCCGCCTCAAATGCCGCGCCTGCCAGGGCAGCAACAGAAGATGCCAGCGTGGCCGAGGCATTTAATGCGATGCCGTTCCGGTGTGCCCCTTGCTGGATTCATAAAATGGGTTCGGCCACCATCAGGGAGTTCAGACCATGCGCCGCACACACGCCGTTCTATTAACGCTTTCATTGGCCGCCGCTGGCCTGGTTGCCAGCATCGCGAATGCTACGGAACCGGCAAGCACGCCTGCAGCGACTGAGCCCGCTTCGCCAGCTCCGGGAGCGGCCAAGATCACCAAGTCCCGGTCCAATATCCAGAACAATCGCGAGGCTGCGCCACCCGCGAGCAAGCCCGCTCCGGCTCCAGAAGTAAAAGGCGTCGTGAAGACCAAGACCAAGTCGAGCCAGTCCAACGACTGACTCGCTACCTGTTGTTGACCTGATGAGTCAGGGGCGCGCAATGACGTCTGACCAGGGTGCGGATCTCAACTCCGGGACGTTCGGACTCCCGCAGGATCCCGAAGATCTGTTCTTCGGTAAATCGCTTCTTCATCTGCAAGTTCTCCTGATCTGAAATTATCAGGGGAACTCACAGCCAGACTGGCTACAGGAATCAACCGCAGATCACACCCGCAATGTCATTGATGTTGCCGGCCAGAGCCTGCAACTGCTCACTACAAGCATAGCCGTGCCCGTCACGGAGCCGGTGGTCCACATGCCCGGCGACGTTGCGCAGCAGCCGGACCCGGACTCCGGCCGAAGCGTGCCTCCCGAAGGGCTGTAGCCAGTTGTGCGTGCGGCTGGCCGAACACGGTGACCCGCGCGCCGGCCTTCAGATCACATGAGGTGAACGCGCCAGGCGCTCGCCGACGAGCTGCCGCCTTGCCCGCCGGTGCATCACAATGCCGTCGAAATCGGCCCTCACGCGCGACCAGGGTATCAGGGTGGCATCGACTGCTGCTGGCGGTGACGCCATACTTCGAGTCTGATTCGTGCGCAGCGATAGGCGTCGATCACCGACAACCCATAAATGAACACGCCACCAATACTGCGGCCGATGAATGTGGCATGCGGCGGCATCACGTTCATGCTGACCCAGCCAAGCATGATGATGAAGAACAGGAACACGAGACCACGCCGCGGCGTGCCGTTCAACACCTGCCCGCCTCCCGGCAGCACGATCGCGAGCGCCAGAACTGCGTAAGGACTGATCGGCTTGCCAGTCACGAACCGGCTCCTGCGTGCGCCAGAATCGATGCCCGCAACGCCAGCAGGCGATCAAGCAGATCCCGCAGCAAACCCGGGTCGATATCCACGGCACCGAACTCGGCCTGCCGGAAGACGCCGTAGCGCGCACGCTCGGCCTCCGCTAGCAGCCACACCAGCCGCAGGCCCTGCGGGGTGATCAGCAATTCCTTGGCGCGCACGTTTTCAAACACCTCGAGATGTCCCGCAAGCCAATCGGCCGGCGGCGCGCGAGCGGCATCATCAGTGCGCAGCACGGCATGATCCGGAAATCCCGGCGGGCGTTCGAGCGTGAAGGGCAGCAGGTCGAAATTGGAAAATGTCGTCGGGCCGGCGGGCCGCATCATCAAATCCAGCTTCGCGCTGACGGGTAATGGCGCCTGCACCGTGACCAGCAACCACAGGGCTGGCAAGCGTCGTACCGCCAGCGTATCGACCACTGGCAGCACCTGCACCGGCACGCCTTCGTACTTCCCGATCAGACGCGGGAAAATACCGCCGTTCCTGGGCTCCAGCTGCGCATGGCCCAGCAACCCCATGACCCGAGCGAACAGCAATCCGGGAGCATGGGCCCGGGCGGCCTGCTCGCGCCGCCAGCGGCGCCACAACAGCGCCGCCAGCACGACGGCGACGCAGACTCCGACCAGGGCTCTCAATATGCTGCCAGCGCCTCAATAGCCCTTCGGCTTCGGCCAGGGCATCGTGAACTGGTCGCCGCGCCGCACGTACTTGTAGCGATAGAAATGAAACCACAGCGACACGATGATGTAGAACGACACCATCGCGACCAGTTGCGTGCCGTAACCCAGGAAGATCGCGACGAACGTCACCACGCACAGCAATAACAGCAACACTGCCGGCAGTGGGTGGAACGGATGCGTGTAGCCGCGCCGAATCGACCCGACCGGCCAGCGCTTGCGAAACATCATGATGTTGATGCTCATGAACGTGTACTGCAGCACGCCCGACAGAATCGAGAACGTGATCGCCTGGTTCAGGTCTGCGATGAACGCGAACGCCAGCGCGATTGGCATCAGGAACAGCAGCGCCCGATACGGCGTGCGGTATTTCGGATGTACCGCCGAAAACCAGGTCGGCAGATAGCGGTCGCGGCCCAGCGAGAACCACGCGCGTGAGGCATCGTTGATGCAGCCGTTCGCGGAGGCCACCGCGGACAGCACCGTGCCCCAGAACAGCAGGAACTTGAGCACGGGACTGCCCGTTACGACCGCTGCGTCATACAGCGGGAAGAACGTCACGCCCAGGTGCTGCCAGGGCAGCAGGCTGGCGCACACATACCAGGTCAGCGCCGCTGCGATCAGCAGCGTGATCATGCCGGACATGGTTCCGAGCGGCAGCGAGCGCGCGGGCGAACGCACCTCCTCGGCCGCCTGGGTCGTGCCTTCGATGCCCAGGTAGTACCAGATGCCGAACTGGAAGGCGGCGATCACGCCGATCCACCCGTAGGGCAGCGCATTCTGCGGCGTGATCATCTCGCCGAGCTTGAGCACCACGCCCTGGCTCCACGGCTGCACCGCGAAGAACAGCACCACGATGGATGCGTACGCGAGCGCCGTGATCACGAAATTGACGTTCAACGTCATCAGCACGCCGCGATAGTTGAGCCAGACGAGCAGCACGATCGTGAGCACGATGAACGGATTGTGATTGAGACCCTGTGCGCCCGCCTCGGTCGCCACCTGGGTGATCAGGTCTCCGGCCAGAATCGCATCGGAAACTTCCAGCATCGTGTAGGCAAACACCAGATAGAGAGCCACGTTGAAAGCCATCAGCGGCCCGACGATGTGTTTCGCCTGTGCGTACTGCCCGCCTGCCGCAGCCACGGTGGAGGTCACTTCGGAATCGATCATGGCGACGCAGGTATACAGCAACCCGACGAACCAGCAGACAATGAGCGCCGCCAGCGCGCCGCCCTTGTCGGCGGAGAAATTCCAGCCGGTGAATTCGCCGACGAGCACTATGCCCACGCCCAGCGCCCAGATGTGCGCCGGTCCCAGTACACGCAGCAGCGAAACCTGATGGCCGTGTTCGCTGGGTGTAATTGCGGCAGAAGTCATGAGCGTGTCTCCCCGATATCGTGGCGCTCCGACATGGCTTCGATCTCGCCTTCGCGCGAGGAGGTCAGTTGGGCCTCGGAATGCGCGCTGTCAGTCTGCATCCAGTCGATCACCATCCACAGGACCAGTGCGGCCGAGATGCCCCAGCAAACATAGGAAAAGACGGTCCACATAGCGTTGCCCCCTTGCGGATCTTCTGGCGGATCTTCTGGCGGATCTCCTGGCGCCGCTTACCCGGCGTCGGGAAACTTCTCTGCAATCACTTGCCGGTATTCCTTGTCGGAAGCGCGGAAGAGAAACACGAAATAGCCGATCAGCACGAGCGCCATCAGTCCGAGCGAGAGCCAGTCCAGGTCATAGTTGAACCTGCTCTGGATAACGTCATGCGCTTTGGCGGGATCGTAGCCAAGCTTCTCCCACTGCACCACCTGGCCGGGAGTCTGCTGCAGCGTCTCCCAGGTCGGGTTGGCAATCGTCGTGGTTTCCTTGGCAGCACCGGCAAGGCCCAGTTCAAGTGGAAGCCACAAGGCCACGAAGATGGCGACCAGCAGAAAAACGATGTCGACGACCTGCATCGCCTTGCCCTGTACCGGCGGGTTGTAGCGGCTCATAGGTGACTCCAGAGTTACTTTCGGGCCTTCATCGCATCAAGGGCCCGGATGTCGAGCCCATAGATGAACTGCTTGTCCGTGGCGTAATGGCTCAGCATCGCGGCAATTGACGCGGTGTTGAAGATCAGTACTGCCAGTGCACCGATGACGAGCAGCACGCGCACGCCTGCATCAGGCACGTAGGGCCAGCTCAGGAACAGCACCGCAACTATGGTGATCCACAGCAGTACCACGAGTAGCCAAGCACCCAGCTTGTCACGCCGGAACATGGCCTCAATCCGCTGATCGAGGTCTGACATCACGCCTCCCTCCGGGCGGACCAGGCCGGCCGCCTTTACGTTCCCAGCCGCCCCTTATCCACATGTTCTTTTCGCTGGGCAGCTACTTGTCGCACGGTTTATCACTGACATCGATGCAAAGTCAACCTTGCGGATAGGCATGGGCTGGATCTTCACAGGCAACCGGAGGGTCCGAGATGATTCGTACTGTGGTCAGTGTTGATTCCGCAAAGCGAGTGTTCCAGCTGCGCTGGGACCGTGAGCTGCAGAAGCTCGGTTACGAGGTAAAGCGCTGTCGGCGTGGGTGGTAAGAGCCTTTGTGCGCCGCATGCAAACGTGATGCGGGCGATGCGCGGCGGCGGTACCAGCGCTGCCAACCTCGCCATGAAATCAAGCGGCTCGATCACGAAGCGTGGTGCCGTCGCGGTACGGGTCTTGAGGGCACACCGTGCGTGTCCGGATGACGTGAGCGCCATGCGCTCGGTGGCCACCGACGGGCGGCTCACGTAGCGGCACAGGCGTTCGCGTTTTCACGCTCGATCAGGCCATGGCGTTCCAGCAACTGGCCCACCCGTGCGGCGATCTGCTCGACCAACGCCTGCAGGTCGTTCGGGTCGGGGGCAGACGCCTGGCGGAAAACTGGCGGCGGGGCGCCATCGGCCAGGCACACGCCGTCCAGGAAAAACATGTGGCAGTGAACGTTGAGGTTCAGCGCAGAACCGAAGCGCATGCGTGAAGTGAAAGCACCCAATGAAACGGCAAAGCGCACTTCGAGGCGCGTCCGCCGACTGTTCGAGCGCGAACTGCCGTTCAACGACTTCACTGCTACCAGGATTCCTCCGCCCCCGTCCCACACTCATTGCGCACGACCTGTACGTAGCCACCTCAAGCTTTCAGAGTGGGCATACGATGATATCGGCGACCGTCTATCTGACGCCCGGCGCAGTGTTGGCTGAAATAACGCCAGGCAGGCGCCAGAAACATTACATCCTGTGTGTCGCGACCCTGCTCCGCGTCTTGGCAGGAATCAGCCGCGTGTACTTTGGCGTACACTGACCCAGCGATGTTCTGGAAGGCTGGGCAGCAAGGGCGGCCTGTGCGCTCGGCTGGCTGAATACAGCATTTCGGCGCGAGTCCAGCTTTCGTACCCATTTGCTTGCAGCAGCCGTTCAGGTAGCTGGTTGCACCACCTGGTCGTTGCGGCGATCTTCATCCTGGGCCAGTGGATCAATACTGTGGAGTTAATTGCGCTTGCACTGGTTCTGGCAGCCGCCAGTGGCGGCGATCACGATGACGACTTGCTGCTGGATGAAGTAGTCGTCTCCGCCACGCGCGTGCCGACAATGGTTGGCGACTCTCCGCTGCGCATTTAAACCGTACCGGCGGAGGAGATTGAAGAGAACCTCACGATTCAGCCAGGCAATGTCATGGCCTTGCTCAAGGAACTGCCGGGAGGGCGCGTGCAGTCGTCGGCTGCTGGTCGGTGGCTTCTGGGTCTGGCTGCCAGGCACGATGCGCTGAGCACACCGACCGTATCCGGCATCGACTACCGCCGGGAAACCCCTGCGGTGTTCACGCAAGATGATTGGGCGCTCGTGCCTTGGTTCACGCTATCGGGAAGCGCCCGCTTCGATCATCAACCTGCATTCGGTGACTTCGTTAGCACGCGACTGACGGCACTTGTTCGCCAACCCGGCGCCAACTGGAGCCTTCGCGCATCGATTGGCGGCGGCTTTGCGCTGCCCCCCCCCTTTGTCGACGAGATAGATGACCCAGGACCTGGCGTGCGGCTGCCGCTCACCGGCCTGCGTTCGGAGCGGGCCCGCACGGCTTCGCCCGATGCCAAGTGGGCCGATGAAGGCTGGAACCTCAATGCCAGCGTCTTCTACACCGAGATACGTCATCCGCTTGCAGCCTTGCCCGTCGCCAACAATCAGGTTCGGCTCGTCAACGCCGCCGAGCCGCTTCGCGCGCCGGGTGCAGAACTCCTTGTTGGATTTGTGCAGGCGCGCTGCACCTGATTGCTGCGTGGAGCTTTCTCGATGTCACTGATACAGACACGGGCGGCCGCGGCCCGCCCTCGCCTGCCGCCAACCGCAATACCGGCACGCACCGCCACTGCCCGACCGGTTCATCGGTCAGCCTGGACGCCCCTTAACGTCTAATTCAAAGCAGGCTGGCCTGCGACGGCACCGGCGGCGTCCGAAACAAATCCCGGTCAATGAGTCCGACCCTCACCTGGTCAAGAAAGGGCGTAACCGCTCAGCAACGACTTCCGCGTGTTCCGGATCAAGAATGGTCTGATGGCTGCCGGACAGTTCGACCGTCAATACGCGTCCAGGCGCCAGCGCACCCCAACCGTTGGTCTTCCTCTCCAGCTTGTAGAAGACATGCTGGATCGCGCGCGCGGCAGGTTGAAACAGCACGATGGATCCGCCGTAGGGACTCGGAACATAGGTACGTGACGCCTGGAAGTTGGCGATTTCCACTTCTGCGCCGATCCGACTGCTGGGCTCTTCTGGAGATCGGGCCTGCCTCTTCAGGAAATCCAGGTTCTGGCGCACGCTGCGGCGCCACCTGATCTGATTCCTGATGTAATCAAGGCGACCGGATGTCGTCGCCAACATGTAGACGTGCAATACGATTCTCTGCCAGCGCGGCCGCAGTATGAGTCCTGCCGACGTGAAGGTGTCATAGATCGCGAGCACGGAAACCGCTTCGCCTGTCGCGCGCAACCGCTGTGCCACCTCATACGCAAGCAGGCCGCCAAATGAATAGCCTGCGAGTTGATACGGCCCGTCAGGTTGAACACGCCGGATCACAGTGAGCATTTCTGCGGCAATTTCTTCCACACTCGTGACCGGCACTTTGTCGCCATTGATGCCGGGCACGCTCAGTCCGTAGACGGGGCGATCAGAGCCGATACGCGCAGCCATTGGTGCAAATGAAGTGGAATGCCCGCCAGCGCCGGGAAAGCAAAACAGCGGCGTCAGCACGCCACCCGCATGCAGGACGATGATGCCAGGCGGCAGTACACCTGGGCCCGAAGCGCCGGCGCTCAGTGAATCCGCGATCGCATCGATCGTCGGGTGATCCCACATCAACGTTGCATCCAGTTCACGTCCCAGCCATTCCGACAGGGCTCCGGTAATCGAGATGGCGTTGAGAGAGCTGGCTCCGAGGGAGAACAGGGGCGCAGCCGTATCAAGCGATCCCGGTGGGACGCGAAGCTCGCGGGCAAGCTCGGTGACAATCCAGGCGAGGATCTCATCGCGAGTGCGAGGCGATGCAGCGGTGGACATGCTGTCAGCTTGAATCATCTCAGGAGCGCCCCCGCGGTGGCAGGATAAATCTCCAGACACTCGAGCGTTCCATTCAGATACGCCTCACGCGTGGCCAGGCGCATCACCTTTCCACTGCTGGTTCTGGGTACGGCGCCAGGGCGGAGCAGGACTACATCGAACGGGGCCACTTCGCAATCGGAGGTCACTGCGAGCCGGATGCACTGGCATACGGCCCGGACATCGAAACCGGCGCCATCCTTTCCCGGACCGATGACGGGTCTGCGAACCTCTGCAGCAATGATCAGCCGCTCCACTGCGTCGACATCCACGGAGAAGGCCACAACGGCAGACTGGGCGATCGAATCGTGAGCGGACGCGACCGCTTCTTCGATATCGACGGGAAAGTGGTTGCGCCCTGCAATGATGATCATCTCCCGGAGTCGGCCGGTGATGAAGAGTTCACCCGAGTCATCCTGAAATCCCAGATCTCCTGTGCGCAACCAGCCCGTGCGGGACGTGCCTTCCGGGAGGCAGCCCTCGAGCACGGCCGCAAAAGTCGAGGTCGTGGCCTGCGAATTCTTCCAGTAGCCCGAGGTTACACCGGTGCCTCCGACCCAGATCTCCCCGACTGTGCCCATTGCAACCGCTGTGCGCGACTGCTGATCCACGATTTTTACAGTGACGCCGCGCACCGGTTTGCCACAGCCTACGTGGCCGCCTGAATCAGATCCCGCGACGACTGGCGAACCATCGGCAAGACGGCGCACGATGTTTCCCGCAGTGCCAGGCGCAGAAACGAGCAAGGTGGCTTCGGCCAGACCATAACAGGGGAAGAACGCCTGCCGCCGGAATCCGCAGCCCTCGAATGCCGCAGCAAAGCGTTGCAGGGTTGCCGCGCGCACCGGTTCGGATCCAGTCAGTGCCGTACGCCAGCAACTCAAATCGATCCGGGCTTTGTGCTCAGGGCCAACTCGCTCAACGCACAGGTCGTACGCGAAATTCGGGGCTGGACTTCCGCAGGCCCGATAGTCGCTGATCATCTGCAACCATGACCAAGGGCGCATCAGGAAGCGATCTGGGGACATCAGAATGCAGTGGACGCCTGCGGCAACAGCCTGCAGCACGAGTCCTATCAGGCCCATGTCGTGAAACAAAGGCAGCCAGCCCGCGATAACGTCGCCCTGTCGGAGCGAACACGCCTCGGCAATTGCCCGGCTGTTGTGGCTCAGATTGGCATGCGTGACCACGACACCCCGGGGAGCGCCGGTGGAGCCGGAGGTGTATTGCAGCAGGGCGACCTGCGCACCGTCGAAACCCATTTCAGACGGAACAGCAGATGGCACAACCGTCTCTGCGAAGATCCAGTCCAGGTGAACTTCCGGATTGCTGCCGACAACCAGCCCTTGCGTGACTGGCGTGCCCACGGCAAGCCTGACGCCGGAATCGGCAATGATCCCGCTCAGGCGCTTCTGGAGCCGCTGGTGGCGGGGCAGGCTGACTGGCACTGCAATCGCGCCGGCATACCAGCACGCGAACAGCGCTTCGATGAAATCCAGCCCCGACTTCAATGCCAGCAATACCGGCTGGCCTGAAGCGCCGTGATCATTCAGGCGAGTGGCCAGCGCTGCCGCGCGTTGATCCAGCTGCAGCCAGGTCAGCGATCGATTGCTCGAATCAGATCCGCCCAGGAAAGTGTAAGCCTTGCCATGCGGGTCGATCGCGGCCCGTTGGCGAAGGGTGCCCGGTATCGTCGTAGCACTAACTGCGACCACTACGCACCGCGCTTCTCTATGTAAGCCATCAGTCCGGGAAGCTGTCTCAATGTGATGCCAGGATTGGGACGTATCTGTTGCCCTGGCAATGGGCGAACGCGGAATTGACGCGCGAGCTTCGCCAGAATCAGCGTGCCTTCCAGCAGTCCGAAATGCATCCCCAGACAGGTGTGGCGCCCGCCGCCAAACGGAAAATACGCCCGCTGATGGGGCTCACGCAGTGCGCCTTCAAGGAACCTCGCTGGATCGAAAAGCTCCGGGTCATCCCAGAAATCCCGGTGTCGATGGGTAAACCACGCTGAGACCAGCACGCAGGCCCCCTTTGGCACTGCGTGCCCGGCAATCACTTCGTCCTCGACCGCAGTGCGCGCAATGGACCAGACCGGCGGATACAAGCGCATAGCCTCCTGAAATACAGCGCGTGCCCAATGGCATTGCGCCACGGCGTTGCCCTCGGTCCTGTTCAGATGAGTGATGAGATCGACTTCGCGATGCAGTCTGGTTTCGACCTCCTGCCGCTCGCCAAGTAGCTTCCAGGCCCAGGACAGCGCAAGCGCCGAAGTCTCATGGCCGCCTACGAGCATGGTCACCATCTCATCGCGCAGCTGCTGATCGGTCAGCGCCTGAACTTCACCGTTCACCTCCAGCAGCAGCGTCAGTAGATCCCTGGGACGACGTTCGGGCACGATCGTGCGGCGCTCTGCAATGAGGCCGTAGCAGAACGAGTCGATGATGCGTCTTGCGCTGTTCAGATCGGCATTGCCCGCGGGCGTCAGCCTGGTCGGCACGCCGAAAACAGTCCATGAGATGCGGCCCAACTCCGTAACCGCACGTGTGACGGCCTCACACAGCGCGCTTTCCTGCAGGGGTTCCAGCTCATGGCTGAACAGTGTCTGCACGACCATCCGCAAAGTGAGTTTCGTCATCGAACTGGCTACATCGACCGGCTTGCCGTTTCTGGCCGCTTCCTGCCATTGCGCCGCAGTGCCTTCAATCTGTGCGGCCATCATCGATTCGAACGGCGCGACTCGCTGTGGCAGGAAGTGCCGCTGCATCGCCTGGCGCTGCAACTTCCAGAATGCCCCGTCGCTGGCAAGCAGCCCCTCGCCGAGGATCAGCTTCACCAACGCGGAGCGCTGGATGCTCTTGCGATGGAACACTGCATGGACATGCTCGGGATGGACGAACAGGAAGCACGGACCAAATCGCGTCTGGTAGCGAACGACGTCTCCGTATTGGCTCACCAGCTGCCCGACAATCTCCAGAGGCTGCTGTGACGGATTGAATGAGATCAGGCCATCCGGCCCCGGCGTCTTCATTTCTTGGAATCAGGGTTGTGGCTTCAATCCGTGGTCGGCAATGCTTCATTCTAGCCAGGTCGTCTGGTTCCAGCGCGGCGACAGTTCTCAACAAGCTGGTCAGACTCTTGCTGCGGTGGCATATTTCGACAGATAACCTGGTTGCGACCCCGCCCGCATCGGCGAAGTCCGCCCCACGTCGCCACACACCCGCGGCAAACCATGCATCCAGCGCAACATTTCCCTCGAGCCGCAAGCAGTTCATCGACGCAGAATTCTGTACTCTCACTGCAATCAGGCACCCTCAGCAACCAGGCGCGCTATCGCGAGTGCGCTCCGAACGCCTGATCGGCCCTCACCTCGGCGGAATCACCGGCACCAGCAGGGCCGAGTCGAAACGCCCCCCGGTGTGGATGGTTGTGGTAAACGAGCGCAGGTCGCCACGGTCGCGTGGATCGTTGTGCGCGATGACCCCGAGGTCGTCATCAGACGCGCGCACCCGCATGACAAGACGTTCGCCCGCTGCGAGCGTGATGCTTGTGGGCCATATCTCGACGTCCAGTGCGACCGGCTCGCCCGGAACCAGTGGAGCCGCGCAAGTGTGGCGGTGAACCGGACGGTAGGGTAGCGATCGGTCGAGGTCGAGTTCTCGGTGGGAGGCTCTGAGCCAGCCCATGGCCAGGGGGATGGGAGCGCCCTGGGGTCCTATCCCGACGCGGATGGCACCGGTGCAGTCGACGATCTGGAAGTGGAGGAAGACGTCGAGGTCGTGACCCGTCGACGACACCCACAGGCGTGCCGCCATCGGCCCGGTGAATTCCACCTCGCTTTCGGCGCCGAAGACGAACTCCCGTTCTCCGTCGTTCGCTGAGTACGACGCGGTCGTCTCGTCGAGCGGAGCGTCGACCCCGAGCGAGCCGGTCCCGGCGTCGAGGAAGAGCCGCCGCCACTCGATGCGAGCGATCGGCCACTCGGTTTCATCACGCCATACGATCCCGGCGCCGACACGCACCGCGAGCCTTACCGGAGAGTCGTTCTCCGCGCCGTTCGCGTCGTCCTTGAGCCAGCGATCGAGGAAGCGCAACTGGCGTTCTTTCGCCCAAGGCTCGTAGAAAGGCCCGATGTGCGTGCCTGAGTTGATCACCAACTGACGTACCGAAGACCCGGCTCGACCGAATCCTTCGAGGATGCCCCGTTGATGGAGGTGGAGCGAACCCCAGTTGCCAACGGCAAGCACCGGAACCTCGATGTTCTCGAGATCAGGTGTGCGCTCGCGATACCAGTCGTCGATGAATTCGCGCTTCTGCATCTGGTCGAACAGCAGAACCCGATCGGCAGCCAGCTCGTTCAGCTGCGGGGCGATCTGCATGTCCCACCAGAACCTGAGAAAGGAGTTCGCAAAGATGCCCCCGTGCCGCCCGAACTCGCTGTACGCATCCGACGATCCCTCCCACGGCACAATGGCCGCGAGGTGGGGCGGCCGTTCGGCAGCGACGAGCCATTGGAGCATCGCGAGCCACGAGATCCCGAGGCTGCCCACTCGGCCGGTCGACCAGCCTTGAACCCCCGCCCATTCGATGACGTCGTAGAAACCTCCGACCTCGGCCGGACCGAGGAGGTCGAGCATTCCCGGCGACTTCCCGGTGCCGGGTGAGTCCGCGCGCACGATCGCGTACCCACGCGCGGTCCACCACTCGGGGCTAGGTGTCTCCCAGACAGCGTGCGGCCCCTGGTCGGCCTGGTCAAAAAGCGGGTAGCGCTCGGGCCAGTGAATGTCTTTGCCGTAGGGGCTCATCGTGGCGATCACCGGCCACGGGCCGTCGCCGTCGGGGGTAAAAACGTTCACGCTCACGGTGTTTCCGGAACGCGCAGGTACTGCGACGTCGCGTTCGATGTTCACTGTCGACTCCCACTCGTTCTCGAGTCCACAACCACGCTCGGATGGGGACCGAGACTACCGTCGACAGCTACTGGCCGATAGCTCCGGCGTGGTCGATCAGAAATGAAGGAACTCGATACGGACGTTCGGGACTGCGGCGCTGCACACAGCGCCGCAGTACTCCGTCAGAACTTCGCGCGCAGGCTCAAAGCGAATTCACGTCCTACGGGATTGGTGACAGTGGCATCGAAGCCGCCACCGCCATTGGTCCCGGGGCGCGAATTCACGTACGGCGGGTGGGTATCAAATGCATTGCGCACTTCCAGGCCGAGCGTCAGCGCCTGCACATGATTCATGTCGAAGGACTCTCCGATCTGCCAGCCAAATGACAGATCCACCGGCGAGTAGGATTTCACGCGCTCGACCGGTGCCACGATGTCGTTGTCATATGCGCCGACGTGGCTGACCAGAGCCCGTGCGTTGAACGGGCCATGATCCCAACTTACCGAAGCACGCGCCTTCAACGTCAAGGGCTGGAAGATGTTGTTGCGCAGATCCTTGAAGGCGCCACCCGGGGTGAACGCGACCTTGTACGACACCAGGTACGAACCGCTGACCTGGAATGTCAGCGAATCTGCGGCAGACACAGGCATCCGATAGCGCGCATCAAAGTCGATGCCCCGCATCTGGGAGCGGCCCAGGTTCAGGCTGCGGCCATCAACAAACACGCAGCTCGGAATGTTGATGCCGTCGGCGCAGTTGAAGGCCCCGGGTGGGAACCCGCCTGGTCCGGACCGGAATGCCACCGGGCCGCTATTGCCCACGCCATTGACGACGATGTCCCGGATCCTGTTGTACGCAGCCTGGCCATACAGGATGGTATCGGTGCCAGCGTACTGATTGGCATAGGTCAGGACCGCCAGATTCGACAACAGGTTCGAAATCGTATTCTTGTATTCGATGTTGAAATACGTCAGCCCGATCTTAAGTCCAGCAACGGGCGTGAGGTCCGTGCCGATTGTCCAGGTGGTTGCCGTCTCGGGTTCCACCTCCGGGTTCGGTCCCGAACCCAGCGTGTAGCCTGGAATGGTCCCGGCGCCGGCTGGATTCTGGTAGTTCTGAATATAAAGCGCCGTGCTGTTGCCGAAGATTTCCGGGAACGTCGGTGCGCGGAATGAAGTGCCATAACTGGCGCGGAACTTCAGCCCCTCGACGGGCGTATAGTTCACGCCGAACTTCGGATTGGTGGTGCTGCCCACGTCACTGTATTTGTCCGCGCGATATGCCGCCGTCAGCTCCAGGTTCTGGATTCCGGCTTTCACGTTGCCCGAACCGACAATCGGTATCAGCAGTTCGAGGTATTCGGAATTCACCTTGCGATTGAAGGTCCTGACCGTCGCCGTGCCGGCGCCCAGAATCATCGTGAAGTCCTGGCCTTCGTATCCCAGAGCGGCCTTCACTTCGCCACCGGGAAGTGCGAACAGGGGCCCGTTGAAACCGGCCTGCCAGGTGTCGAGGTCAGCATTGGTCGGGAAGGTGGCGTCACCATCGAAAATCAACGCCTTGGTGGCAGCACTCGTGCGGCCCAGCCCATAGGGATCAAACGCGGTAGCCGGATTATTGCTGGCCAGTGCTGCGGTCAGCTGAGCCGCAACCAGACCATTGCTGGCATCCGCGCGATCCACCGCCTTGCCGAATCCATACTTGCCTTCGAATTTCCAGTCATGCGGCAGCCGGATGCGCAGCCCGGGCGTGACCTGCCAGTTGCTCTGAAAGCCGAACAGCTGGTCCTGCGGCACGTCATTCTTGAAGTTGTAGGCAATCCGGTAGCCGCCCGAACCCGGGGTATAGAAGCTCGGCGCCACGAAAAAGGCGTTGGTCTGGGGAACGGTGATGGTGGAAGTCAGTGCACCGGGCGCGCGCATGAATTCGCGCTTGTTGTAGTAACCGTCGAAGATGAATTCGGCGCCATCAAGGAATTCATAGGTCGCGGTGGAACTGACCGAGTCGTACTTCTGCTCGGGAAGCAGGTCCATGCCGTCCTGCAGGTCGCACTTGTTGACCGAACCGGCAACCAGAGAGTTCGCGTTCGCCGCTGTCAGCTGGGTCGGCAAGGCATAGGTCCGGTTGTTGTAAGTCAGCGTGCCCGGCGAACACTGGGTGGCCCGGTAGTCGGGTCCACCGAATCGGGTCTGATCCGACGTGAAGAAACTGCGATCCGCGCCCGACAGATGCGATCGGTACGCATGCTCATAAGCGACCATCACCTGTCCACGATCGAACACCTTGCCCAACGCAAGGCCCGCATTCCATTCCGTGAAGTCGCCCGGTTCAGCGATGCCGTAGCGGGAGAATGCCTCGGCGCCGTCGAGCGTGCGGCGCGGAATCAGATTCACCACACCGGCAACAGCGTCCGAACCGTAAATGGCCGAGGCGCCGTCGGCGATCACTTCCAGCCGGTCCACGCCAAGCGTCGGCAGCACCGACGGACTGATCGCGCGACCGTTGGTCGTCATGCGATGGCCGTCAGTAAGAATCAGCGTCGAAAAAGGGCTCAAGCCGCGCAGATTGATCGAGCTCGACCAGGTGGCATTGCCGTTGCCACCGGACTGTGCACGCGAGGTTTCCGAGAAACCGAGGTCCAGTACCTGTGGCAGCTCCTTGAGCATGCGGTCCAGTGTCACTTGTCCCGAGTCTTCGATTTCTGCCCGGCCCAGCGTGGTAACTGCTGCGCCAACTGGCGCTGCACCCGCGATGCGGCTGCCCGTCACGACGACGGCTTCAAGCTCGGTAACCTGATCTGCTGGTTTGCTTTCTGCCGCCGACGCTGCCTGCGCCAGCGCAACGCCGCAAAGACCTGCGGCCACCAGCGACGATCCGCCCAATACCCGCTTGCCCAACCCCTGCTTTGCGTTCTTCATACCCCCCCCGTGTTCTGTTGTTCCTTGCGCGGCAGTGCTCTACCCCGTGCCGGAAACCCTGCCCGCGGCTGGCGCCAGATCCGGATGAATCCGGGCGTGAGTGCCGATACTGCTGCCCCGATTTCCGGGACACTGCGATTTTCGGTAGCCGCATAGCTCAATTCAACAAGAACAAGGCCGACAATATTGTTGACAATATTGTTGAAGATTGAGACTCTGGGCTCATGCGCAATCCGGAACTCAACGCCGGACAGAAAGGTCCGAGCACCCCTGAAATCGCAGCCTGGATCCGCGAGCGAATCCGCAGCCGCCGATTTGTTTCCGGGCAGCGACTGGTGGAATTCGACATCACCCGCAAGACTGGCGGCAGCCGCTTCAAGGTGCGTGAGGCACTTCAGCACCTGGAAGCGGAAGGGCTCGTCAGCATTGAAGAATATCGTGGCGCTTCCGTTCGCAGCGCCACGATGGACGAGGTGCGCCAGTTATATCGGGCGCGCGGGGCACTGGAAGGCATCTGTGCTGCCGATTTCACCCGCAACGCTTCGCAGAAACAACACGCAAAGCTGAAGAAGATCGGGAATGACATGGAGCATGCCGTGCAAGTGGGTGCGACGGAAAGCTTCGCCACCCTCAACGCGCAATGGCATGAACTCATCATGGAGGGATCCGGGAATCCCGCGATCCGCGCGCTGGTGCAGCGCCTGAATACACCAGTCCATCATCTGGTGTTCGAAACGTTCTATCGCGCGGAACGGCTGCTCTCTGCGATCGCCGACCACAGTGCGATCCTCGCTGCCATCTCGAATCGCGATCCCGCCGGGGCGGAATTGGCCATGCGCCAGCATGTCGAGGACGGCTTCACTTTTCTAATGAAGCTGGACAAGGATCTGCACTTTGGAGACGAGGCGGAATAGTGCAACCAAGCCGGCGAGAATTCATTCAAGGACTCACGGCTGCGGCCACCACTGCGGTGACCGGGATGTTCGTCAGAACACAAAGACGCGCAGCACCCCTCACTCCCACTCAATCGTTTCCGAGCCACGCAAGTTGCCGCCACTGCAGAACTTCTTGAAGGAAGCGTGCGTTCCGGCTTGTGTTCTGGGTTACCGTGGCATTCAACTGCTGCGCGTTGACCCTGGCTATTGGGCAAGTGCGTTCAGGTAGCTGAAGGAAGGAATCCATGAAATTCACGTTTTCTGCTGGCGCGGCATCGCTGCTTCTGTGTGCGCAGCTTGGCGCGGCGCAGCTCAGCCCACAGGGCACGGCGGAGATTGACCGCTACATGCAGGGAGCAATCGGATCCACGCGCATCCCCGGCATGGTCGCCGTGGTCGTAGACAAGAATGGCATCATCTACGAAAAGGCTTTCGGGCTCATGGACAGCGCCAGGGGCAAACCCATGTCCACCGATGCCATCTTCCGCCTGGCCTCCATGACCAAGGCCATCACGTCCACGGCCATCATGATGCTGGTCGAGGAAGGCAAGGTCGACCTGAATGCGCCTGCATCGAAATACCTGCCAACGCTGGCCAATCGACTCGTGTTCACCTCGTTCAACGCGGTGGATGGAACCTACAAAGCGGCGCCCGCCAGGAGCCCCATGACCGTGCGGCACCTCCTCACGCACACCTCGGGCCTTGGATACGGATTCACCAGCGACATCATCAACAAGCTGACCAATGGCGATTTCAATGTCCGCGCCACGGCCTTCCCGCTGCTGTTCGAACCGGGCACGCAGTGGCACTACGGCGAAAGCACTGCGGTCCTGGGTGACATCGTGCAGGCCGTCAGCGGCAAGGAACTGTCCGTGTTCCTGCAGGACCGCATCCTGAATCCCCTGCACATGGGCGACACCACATTTGACACGCCCGCCGCGATGAATTCGCGCGTTGTCACTGTGCACCAGCGCAATGCGACAGCCATGAGCGAGACACCCAACCCGCCGGGCGTGATCGCGTCGCCGCATCGCGGCGATGGCGGGCTCAATGGCACCGCCAGGGATTACGCGCAGTTCATTCGCCTGATCCTCAATGAAGGGCGCATTGCGGGCGGGGCGCAGCTGCTCAAGCCGGCAACCGTGAAACTGATGGGCAAGAACCACACCGCGCCGGTGAAGGTGCAGCTGATGCACAGCACCAACAAGGGACTCTCCGAAGACTTTCCCCTGGGCGCTGGCGTGGACAGTTACGCATTGGGCTTCCAGCGCACCGAAGTCCAGGTGCCAGGCATGCGCTCGATGGGTTCACTTGCCTGGGCCGGCATCTACAACACCGAGTTCTGGATCGACCCGAAAAAGGAATTCGGCGCCGTGCTGATGATGCAGTACCTGCCGTTCTACGACGCCGACGCGATAAAGGTGTTGCAGGGATTTGAAAGCAGGGTATACCGGTCGCTCAACTGACTTGTCAGTCTCCTGGAGGTAGCTCATGGCACGCACGTTCAACGCGATCATGCGGGTGGTCAGCAGCCTGATCGGGATCGTAATGATCTTGATGGGCATCGTGTGGATGCTGCAGGGACTCAACCTCGCGTTTCGCGTCGGGTTCATGGTCAACCAGCCGCAATGGACGGTGTATGGCGCGCTGCTTGCGATCGTCGGAGTCGCGCAGGTGGTGTGGAGCAATACGCGACAGACCAGATCTTGAGTTCATGTCAAGGGCGAAGAAGGCCAAAGCGAATTCGAATGCCATTGATCCGACTCGCCCGGAGAAACCCGACCTCCCGACCATGCATTTTCCGGCCACGGCTGCGCGGGGCCCCACCCGCCGGCCGCTTGCAGAGCGAACTGGCTGGGGTGGAGAATGAGTCATCAGGTTTCGATGGAGACGTGCGATGAAGCGAACGGTACTGGCCGCGCTGCTTGCTGGCGTTGCGCTGGGCGCGAGCGGCTCCGTCTGGGCCCATCATTCCTTTGCCGCGATCTACGACACCAAGAAGCCCGTTACCGTGCACGGCGTGATCGTCAAGGTCCGGTTGACCAATCCGCACTCCTGGTTCTACATCGACGTTAAGAACGACTCTGGTCAGATAGAGCACTGGGCGTTCGAGGCCGGCGCGCCGAGCGGCATGATTCGCAACGGATACAAGCCTGGCGTGATCAAGGCTGGCGCCGAGGTCACGATCTCGGGCTTCCATGCGCGCGATGAATCGCAACACATGGGCATGGTGCGCGAGGTGATTACTGCGGACGGCACAGCTTACGGCTTGTTCGGGCCTCAAGAAGCAGCGCAGGACAAGCGCTGAGCGCCGACTCGAAACAACGACCGGGATCGAGGGAATCGACGATGACGTGTGGACTCAACCGGGCGACTGCCGTGTCTCTCGCGGCTGCGCTGCTTTCACTTTGTGCCGCGCCGTTCGGTGCGGCACAGGCACAGGGCGCCAAGGTCGCGAGCGGAGGCAGGGCCGGACCTGCGCCAAGAATGGCGGATGGCCATCCGGACCTGTCTGGAGTCTGGTGGGGTGGAGCGGATGTCGGCGGGCGGGGATTCAGGGTCGGCGGCGGCGGGACAGGCACCGGGGCGCCACCACCGCCGTTCACGAGCCTCTACCAGCCCTGGGCCGCAGAGAAGGCCAAGACACTGACGGACAAGGACGATCCGACCCTGCGTTGCGTGCCGATGCGCTCGAGGCGCT
>JANPGU010000013.1:0-6506 GCA_031424095.1 Gammaproteobacteria bacterium | reverse complement strand
GATGTTCTTCAGGTCATGCATGACAAATGCCGTCATCCGGTTATAGGTTTCGAACTGGCGAGCCTCGAGAAGCTGCGCGTGGGCTTCGAACTGTGACAAATGCACTGCCACATGCTTGCCCACTGTCTTCAGCAAATCGCGATCCTCGAAATTCAGTTTTTCAAGGCCCCGGGGCCGGCGCAGCACTATCCAGCCAGATAACAGGTCTGCATGCATCAGCGGCACAATCAGCGCATCCACCGCGCCGAGCTTTTCAACCGGCACCGAGAGTTCCGGGTAGATGCCGGGGGTTGACGTCAACTCTGCGAGATCCACCAGCCATCCAGTTCTGGCCATGAATTCCGGCAGGGCATGATCCGCGCCGAGCTTTTCCAGGACCAGGTCTTCGACAGGCCAGGCAGCGACCGTTTCAAAGTGCAAGCTGCCCAGCGGCCGGCACCAGAGAGCACCTGCATGGGAACCAACAATCTGCGCTACGGCCCGGATGGACCGCTGCTGCAGAGTCTCACCAGGCTCCGGTTGCGAAAGTGTGCGGCTGAAGCGCAGCCATTCGGCGCGATAGTCGTAGCGGTAGGGATAGAAGTGGGCTGCAATCAATACCTTCAGTCGCCGCCGTATTCCACTGACGAAGAATGCGATTACAAGCCCGGTGATCGCTACCAGCAGGAAGCCAATCAGGGCCACCTGGTGCCAGAGGTCTGCCTGCTGCAACAACAATCTGCCCACTAGAGTCATGAACAGAAGGTAAGCGCCGATCAGGACAAAGGACCCTGCATGAAAGACCACATGCCTGGACACCGACAGCCCGAAGGACCAGTCGGGCATGCGACGCGCACCCCGATAGATGGCCAGCGCAGCGAACAGATAGGCAGCACTTCGAATCGGCCAAGCTATCTGAGGCGCGGATCCAACGAGCAGCACCTGCGCCAGGACGACCATCTCGGTCAGAAAGACGGCGCCAATCCCGAGGCCCAGCCATTGCAGCGCTGGCCTGCTGGCCGGCGACGCATTGCGATAGAGCTGCTCGATCACCACAATGCCGAACACGCAGAGCAAAAGACCTGCCGTGGTCGCCATAACGGGGCGCCAGCCAAGCGCCGGGGCGAGCAGCGCCATGAACAATACTGCAGGCCCTAGCCACGCCACCAGACGACTGAACACTTGGCTGTGGCCCTGCCAGCGGACCAGCGGCTCGAATTGCCAAGTCCAGATTGCCGCAAGCGCCACCGACAGCAATTGGGAGTAGCCGGAATAGGGCATAGGATTTACGGCCACCCAGGCTGCGAGCGCGCACCAGACCGTGGTTGCCAGAGCCGCCATTCGCAGGCGGATGCGCGGCGCACTAGCCCGCCCCATCCCGGGCCGCAAAGAAATGACGAGGACCAGGTAGGCCGCCCCGGTAACCGCAAAGCCCGCTGCCGTGACTGTCTCGAACATGGCTGTCGGTACTTTATACACTGGCTTGTCGCCACTTTTTACAAGTTCCGGAAAGGCGCACCTGTATCAGCTGGATCGATCCACGCAGGCCAGGCTACCTATTTCCGTTTGCGAGTAGCACCGCGCGCATCTCGTTACGCGCTGTCTCGCAATCGCCAAGACATGCGGCGTGCAGCGCCAAGCACTCTGCATCTGCCCTACTTTCAAGACGGGCCGCCAGCATCGCCAGAACGCGCTGCGTTTTGGACTGCACCATGCGCCCCCCCACCGACGGGAATTCCCAGATGACCCGCGGCTCGTTATGTATCACTCCCCGATACTCAATTACCGGGATCGTTCTCCCGGCACGCTTGAAATTGATCAGGCTTCGCTCGGTGATGTGCCAGCCTTCGCCGGTGACGGAGTTCTCTTGCAGTCCGATGTTGGCTTCGCCGGTCTGGGTCGGATACTTGAATTGGAAGATCTCCAGCCTTCCCAAGTTTGCCATCATTACTTGCGCCTGTGCGCCGCCCCCTGCATGCGGGCGCCAACCGGAGGCAAATTCGGTGACAGGCATCAGTTGGTGCCGCAATGCGGTCGTGAAATCGGCAGGCACGACCTGCAATGATTGCGTGAGAACAGCACCGATAACCAGTAGCCCTGCCGTCGCGACTGCGGGCACGGCCCACAACCATTGCAGCGGCGGCAATCCAGGGGGGGGCACCAGACCGCTTTCGCTCACCGGCTCCTGGTCGGCCAGCCAGCGCCCATACAACACTACCGGCGCAAGCGACGCCGTGAAGATTGCCCAGCCGAACCAGAAATGCTCGACGCGGATCAGGTAATGTCGCATTTCGGTGAAATGCCCGATGGCGATCAGCGAGGTCACGCGTAGCCAGTTCGCGCATAGCCCTGCCAGCGCCGCGGCTGCCACGAGCTTCACGCGCGCAGCAGCGGTGGAAAGTTGCAGGGTGCATTGCGCGGCAGCGAGCGTCAGTGCGGCAACCAGATAGTTGAGCCCGGAACAACCCATGGCAATTTCGATTGTCCCCGACACCAGGTGGACGAAATTGCCCTCCACGTAAAACGGAATATGGATCAATCCCAGTAATCGTGCGGCAATGCTGGTAGTGAGATTCTGCAGCGGCTGATGGGCCGGGCCCCACACAGGCATCGCGAAATACAGAAACAGCAGGGGCCAAACCAAACGCAGAGCCGTCAGCCACCCGAGGCACAGGGCAATGCACAGTCCGATGATGATCGGCACGAGCGCCGACTGTATGGCACCGACAAACAGCGCGTGAGCCGCCAGTGCCGCTGCCACCGCAGCGGCAAGGGGAATAGCCGCTGAAAGCGATGGCCTGAATCGAGTGCGATCAGGTGACTGCCGCAGAATTTTCCATCCGAAGTAGCAGGCGAGCGCAAGCACCAGATAGCCATGCGAGTTGGCGCCGAACTTGTTCGTCCAGGCGCCATGCACAATCGTGAGCAATGGCTGCAGCATCACCGCCAGCCCTGCGAACAATGCCAGCAATGCAATGACCGGCGTCAGCGCCATCAGCTGGTCCTGCGTGGCGCGATGACAGGGCTGCCATGCCCGAGCGTAACCTTACTCCGCAAATCGGGCAGGGAGGGCATTTCGCGTGCCAGCGCCCCTGCGCACACTGTAGATTTGCAGGCACGCGAGGTGAAAATCGCGATGATTGAGGGGGCGGATGTGGCAGCCATCGCAGAATCCATTCGGGCGGTTGGGGAGAATATCCTCCAAATGCCACTGCAAACCATGACAGATGTCCGATTGGCCGAGCTGGCCACGCAGTCGCACGTACTGCGTCCTGCCTCTACCGTCATGCTTCGGCGTGGTCCTGCAAACAGGGGGAATGAGTTTACTTATTGCGGCCGCGAGCGGTTGCATTGGCCGCGACTTGTCGACGCATGCATGGCCGCCAACCATCCGGTTGCTGCCCGGGGGTGTCGTGATGTGGCCGATTTGCCCCGTAAAATCCTGCGGCGCGATTGTTACCCGGAGATCTCCTCTGGCGGTGCGGAATTTCGCATCGACGTGCTCTATTTCCTGACAAACCCATTGGTGGAGTCGGGCATTTCGGGAGCTGCAGGACCGTGGAAGGTGCCTGCAACCGGCTCATTGCAATGACGGCCTGCTGCCACATGACGCTGCAGGTTGAAGCACTAATGAGCCCTGAATCGTTCGATTCGATGGCCATCGAGTGGGAGTCCCTGCATGCGCAGGTGAGCCCACGCACGCCGTTCACATCGCCACTATGGAACAGCCTGTGGTGGAAGCACTTGAGCGACCAGAGGACCTTGGTGCGAGACGAATTCTTCGTGCATGTGGTTCGCGACGAACGCGGCGCGCTGGTCGCCGTAGCTCCACTGATGGTGACCCACCGGCCAGCCATCGGCCCGTTTCGGCTGCGCGAGCTGCAGTTCTTTGGTGCGGATTCGAATGTCACCGAGCTGCGTGGCATGCTTGCCAGGCCCGAATATCACGACGCGGCGATCGGGGCACTGCGCGCGCACTTTCGTCCGCAGCAGCATGAGTGGCACCGGCTGCTGTGGAGCGGTATCCGCGAACAGTGCCGCGTGCGCATGGAGGAGGACGGCGGCGGCGCCATCACCTGGCGCAGCAGCACGGTTGGCTACTTCCTCCCCCTGCCCGGCAGCTGGGAGGAAATGAAATCGCAGCTGTCGCGCAATTTGAAGGAGTCGCTGCGCAAGTGCTACAACTCGCTCAAGCGCAAGGGCGTCACGTTCACCTTACGCGTGGTCAGCGAGCCCGTGCAGGCTGCCGCCGCGCTCGAAATCCTGATCCGGTTGCATACGGACCGAGCCGAAGCTCGCGGCATGGTGCGGCATCCCGACGCCTTCGAGCGCCGGGGCGTGCGCGAGTTCTTCAAGGATTACGTCATGCAGATGGCCGGGCGCAACCAGCTGCGAATCTTCCAGCTGGAGATAGCCGGCGAGGTGGTAGCGACACGCGCCGCCTTCCTGTTTGGCAACGAGATGTATCTGACTTATTCCGGCTATCGACCGGAATGGAGCCGGTACAGCATCATGACGACGCTGATCGCTGAGGCCTTCCAATGGGCCATTGCAAACGGAATCAGCGGCGTGAACCTTTCGACCGGCAAGGATGCGTCCAAGACACGCTGGCGGCCTACCGAGATTGTTTCCTGGGAAGGCGCTGAGAAATCCACGTCGTACGCAGGCCGCCTGGTGCCGCTGGTCTACGACAACCTCGCGCGCGGTATGCGGCAGGCACCAACGCTGATTCGGCTGCTGCCGCATCTTCAGCGCCGACCGGTGGTGAACGGGAAAAAGGCGCGACGAAACAAGTCCAGGACGCCGTTAGTTTAGACACAGTAATCGCCTTCGGGTGACGCGGCGCTTGACCCGCTGATAACCTTTTTGGCATGGGCCCGCTGGCGACAGGAGACTTCCCGGCATTGCCCGGCCTATTGCCGCACCGCGGGTGTCCCTCCATTGCAAACATTATCACTGTCGCCATTCTTTACAACATGCTGAATGTTGGAGATGACCTGCACACGTATCTATCTGTTTTATTTAGAAACGTGCGCGTTGGCACGCCCGTTGCTTATTCACTGCAGCGCTCACACGCGGCACGTTGTCAACGATGGAATTACGGAGAATTCAAGTCATGATCAGAAAAAAACGAACTTTAGCGACGTTGCTGGCTGTAGCCGGAATCGCATTCAGCACGGCGGCATCTGCCCTTCCATATGCGGTAGGCGATGTTTTTGCCTCAACTGGCAATGGCTTGGTAATGGTCTACAGCCAGACAGGTCTGCTCAAGCAGACGCTTAATACCGGCTTGGGCGGCTACACAACCGGATCGACCTTCGACAGCGCGGGCAATTTTTACGTAACCGCCTTTTCGGCCAACAAGATCTCCAAGTTCGACAGCAACGGCGTGCTTGTTAACGCCAACTGGACGAGCGGCATCTCTGCGCCCGAATCCATCGTGTTTGACGCTGCCGATAACGCATATATTGGTAATGCACAGGCCACGAAGATCCAGAAGGTTGCTTCAAGTGGCATTCAAACCACGACGTTCAACACTCTCCAGAATACTGACTGGATTGATCTTGCAGCCGACCAGGTGACTGTGCTGTACAGCAATGAGGGAAATACTATCCGCGAGCTCAATACAGTGACGAACGTGGATACGGTGTTCACCACTGGGAGCTACGGACAGCTGTTCGCGAAGCGCTATCTTGGGGATGGCGGTGTCATTGCCGCGTCCAGCACCGGTAACGTCTACCGCTGGGATACCAACGGCATTCTGCAGCAAACGTATGCGACCGGCATTGGCGGCGTGTTTGCGCTGAACCTCGACCAGGACGGAACCTCCTTCTGGACTGGTGCTACGGGTGGTCAGGCGATCAAGAAGATCAACTTGGGAACGGGTGCCACTGAGCAGTCGTGGAGCACCGGTGCTGGCACTCTGTTCGGACTTTCGGTGTTCGGAGAGATTCAGGCTGGTGGTGGTGGTGTCGGCGGCGGCGACGGTGGCGGTGACTCGTCGGTTCCAGAACCGGCAACGCTGGCACTGTTGGGCGTAGGCCTCCTCGGCCTGGGCATTGGACGTCGTCGCAAGCAGATCTGAAAGGGTGAGCTCGATTGACTGAAAAGGAAGGGCGAGCTGAACAAGCTCGCCCTTCCTCGTTTTGCAGCGGGCGATTTTAGTTCTACGTCCACCTACATCCCTGCTTGCGACACTGGCTTATCGCCACCGAGCCGGGCGGCGCCTTCCGGGCATCATCCCCCGTGTGAAACCAGCGGCCCAGATGGAAACATCCGTAATCCTTCCTGCCGCCTTGCAGTACCTACCAGATCGCCACGCGCTTGGACGCGCTGCTGACCATCGGATCTCCATCCTTGCAGCCGAAGGCGGCCGCGAACGCCGCGTTGTTCGTCGGCGCGCCAATGGCCCGCGTGCTGTCGGGCGCATGCGGATCGGAATTCAGCAACACCTTCTCGGCTTCCGGACGCGCCTGGCTGCGCCACACCGAACCCCAGCCGTAGAAGAACCGCTGGTCGCGTGTCAG
>JANPGU010000012.1:0-1927 GCA_031424095.1 Gammaproteobacteria bacterium | reverse complement strand
GGCTCCGGCAAGACCACGTTGCTGCAGGTACTGGGCGGACTGGACATGCCCGACGCCGGCACAGTGGAAGTCGCCGGCCGGGACATCCATTCGTTGCCCGAGCGCGAGCGCTGCGAGCTGCGCAACCGCAGCCTGGGTTTTGTCTATCAGTTCCATCACCTGCTGCCGGAATTTTCGGCACTCGAGAATGTGGCGATGCCATTGCTGGTGCGACGTGTGCCCGCGGGCCCAGCGCGTGCAACTGCACAGCGAGTGCTGGAGCGCGTCGGCCTCGGCGCACGTCTCACCCATCGCCCGCATCAGCTCTCGGGCGGTGAACGCCAGCGGGCGGCCGTGGCGCGTGCCCTGGTCACCGAACCCTTGCTGGTGCTGGCCGATGAGCCCACCGGCAATCTCGATGGTGCCAACGCCGCGCAGGTGTTCGATCTGATGCTCGAGCTCAACCGCGAGCGCGGCACCAGCTTCGTGGTGGTGACGCATGACACGCGCCTGGCGGCGCGCATGGATCGGGTGCTGGTTCTCCAGGACGGAAAACTGCACGAACAGGGCGCTATTGCCCCCTGACGGCGGCACGCCTGGCGTTTAGCCTCCTGACCGTGCTGAAGCGCCAGCAGAGGCCGAACAACCAGTAAGCGAGGTAGCCGCCCACCACACTGCAGAACAGGCAGCCGATCAGAAACGGTTTCCAGATGGAACCAAGACCGGTCTGCAGCCAGTTCCAGCTCAGTTCGAAAGCGAATTTTCCGGGCTTGTGCCCGAGCAGCAGCGTGCCGATCCGATACGCCATGTAATACACGGGCACGGCCGTGAACGGATTCAACACCAGCATGGTGCCCACCATCGCCGGCACGTTCAGGCGCCAGATCATGGCCGCCGCCAGTCCGAACAGCAGGTGCGCCGGCAGCGGGATGAAGCAGATGGCCACAGCCGCTCCGAATGAAGCGGTGATCGAACGACGGTTGACGGACCACATGCGCGGATCGGTAAGCCGCGGCCCCAGCAGCCGGAAATACCAGCTGTCGCGCATCTTTGCGGCGATCGGGCGGAATTTGAGGAACAGCTGACGAGGCATAGCTCGCCCACTTTAGCAGGCTGGCTGTGCAGGGGCTTGCGCCCGGCATGCGCCCCGGTTCACGGATTCATCTTCGGAGGGCCAGGCATTGCGCTGCATGCTGTTGCTGGGTGGGGTGTTGCTGGCGCTGTGGACGCCAGCTCCATGGCAGCACGCGCTGACTCTGCTGCTGCTGGCGGTGGCACCGTTGCTGCTGTGCCTGCCGCGTGCACGGGTGGGCCTGCTGTTGCTGCTCGGCGGCCTGCATGCACAGCTTGCGATGCACCGTGTGCAGGCGCCGGCCATCCAGATGGCCGATCGGGTGCTGATCGAGGCACGTATCGATTCCATTCCTGCCGCCACCGAATCCGGCTGGCAGTTCGATGCATGGGTGTCTTTCCCACGGCAGCCCGCGTGGCCGGCGCAGCATGCAAGACTCACCGTGCCGCGGGGAAAGTCCGCGCCGCAGGTGGGGGAACACTGGCAGTTTGCTGCACAGTTCGCGGCTGCCGGCGCGGCGCAGGGGCGGGCACTGCTGCGCGACCACATGAGTTCGCTGGCAAGAGTGACTGCCAGCCCCCTGAACCATCGCCTGCAGGCGGCGACAGGGTCCCTCGACCGGCTGCGCGCGCAGGTTGCAACGCGCATCAACGCGCGCGTGGCGGACCCTGCCGCTGCCGCTTTGCTGGCCGCGCTTGCGGTGGGCGTCACTGGCGATGTCACTGCCGGGCAATGGCGCGTGTTCAATGCCACCGGCATCACGCATCTGGTGGCGATCTCGGGCATGCACGTCACCTTCTTCGCCATGCTCAGCATGGGCTTGGCAAGGCTGTTGTGGCGACGTCTGCCGGCGCTGTGCTCGCGGCGCAGCCGCGA
>JANPGU010000011.1:0-15571 GCA_031424095.1 Gammaproteobacteria bacterium | reverse complement strand
CCGCCGGCGGATCCGCCCAATATGCCGATCTTTGCGGGATCGACCCGGTATTCCTTCGCGTGCGACTTGATAATTCGCAGTGCGCGCTGGGCATCGAGCAGCGTGGTCGGATAGTGATAGCGCGGTCCATGACGATAGCGCAGCACGAACGCGGCAACATTGTGGGAACGGAAGAAGCGCGCCGGCGCCGGGCCTTCACCCGGTACGGTGAGCATCTGGTAGCCACCGCCAGGAAGAACGAGCACGCCGGCGCCGGTGGCCTTGTCCGCATCTGGAAGGTAGACGTCGAGCGTGGGTTCCGCCGGATCGAGCTCGATTTCGCGGCCTTCCACCACACCGGGCGTATTCGCATAGAGCTTGATGCGTGGCACGTCATCGCGGATCGGCCCAGCGCCCAGTCCCTGGAATCCCGGACCCGGCGGTGCGCCGGGCGGTGGCTCGGCCAGATGGCCCATCACCGGTACAGACAGCAGCAGCGCACAACCCAGCAACCTGATGCAAGACAGCATGATCGTTACCCCATGCGGGATTGCAGAGTGGCAATGCCGCTTCTTGTTGCAGCGACTGTAGCATGGCGTCGCAATCGTTTGCAGATGCGACGAACGGCGCTATGCTGCGCGCGGATTGCGCCGGCGCCGGCGCACCGTGACCAAGAAAAAAAGGGGATCAGAATGGGCCTGCAGACTGTCGGATGCTCACTCGTGGTGGCTGCGCTGGTGTCATTTGCCAGTGCTGCCGGGGCAGCAGATAGTTGTGGCAAGGCCTGCCAGGGGAACTGGGTCGCCGCCTGGGGCACCGCGCAGCAGCTGACGGTCCCTGTCCGCGCCATCCCCTCGCGCGACACCTACCCGTTGCAGCTCACGGCACAGACGGTGCGGATGGTGGCGCGCACCACGATTGCCGGCAAGGCGGTGCGGGTGGCGCTGTCGCACTCCTTTGGCTATGCGCCGGTGCGTATCGATGCAGCCACGCTGGCGCGGCAAGCCAGCGGCTCAGCGCTGCGTCCCGGCAGCAGTCGCAGCCTCACCTTCGGTGGCAATGCATCGGTCGTGCTGGCGCCGGGCGCGCAGCTCTACAGCGATCCAATCCTCTACGACGCACCGGCGCAGACCGATCTGCTCGTCTCGCTCCATGTCGCAGGCGATAGCGGTCCAACCACAGCCCACCCGATCGGGCTGCGCGCTGCGTGGACAGCACCCGGCGATCAGGTTGCCGCCGAGCAATTGCGCGATGCCGCGCAGTTCCGCTCCTACCTGTGGCTGGCTGAAATCGACGTGCTGGCGGCGCCGAGGGCGGCGACTATCGTCGCGTTCGGCGATTCGATCACCGATGGCTTCTCCACCACGCCCGATGCGGACACTTCGTGGCCGTCAGTGCTGGCACGGCGGCTCGGCGCGCAACGCAAGCTTGCGCCGCGCAGCGTGATCAACATGGGAATCTCCGGCAACCGCGTGCTGAAGGAAGGCGCAGGCTCCAGCGCGCTGGCGCGCTTCGATCGCGATGTGCTGGCGCGCCCCGGAGTGCGCTGGGTGCTGTTGCTGGAAGCCATCAATGACATTGGCTTCAGCGCCATTCCGGGTTTGCCTGCCAGCGAAAAGGTAACTGCGGAAGAAATCATCGCGGGCTACCGCATGCTGATCGGACGTGCGCACCTGCACGGCCTTTCGATCATTGGCTGCACGCTGACACCCTTTCAGGGAGTCAATACCTACACCGAGGCTGGCGAAAGCATGCGCCAGACCGTCAACCGCTGGATCCGAGCCAGCGGGGAATTCGATGCAGTGGTGGATTTCGACGCGGCCACGCGCGATCCGGCGGCGCCGGCGCGACTGCTCGCGAAGTTTGATTCGGGGGATCACATCCATCCCAACGATGCGGGTAATCTGGCGATGGCCGCAGCCATCGACCTCAAGCTTTTCCAGTGAGGAGTCGGTCATGAAGACTAGAGTTCTGGCGATGTGGGTCGCGGTCGCGGCGGCAGCACTGCTTCAGGTGGCACATGCTGCCAGCGCCGAAGTGCCGTTCCGCGCCGGTGCGTCGCGCGTCGACTACACGCCGACCACGCTGCCGGGCAATTTCACCGGGGTGCTGGATCCAATCTACGTGCGCGCCGTCGTCATGGACAACGGCCGGACGCGGGCCGCGTTGATCTCGGTGGACGCTGGCGGGATCGCCACCGACCTGTACAACAAGGTCAGCGCACGGGCCGCGAAGGAACTGAATATTCCGGCGACCCAGTTGTTGCTGTCGGCGACGCATACCCACAGCGTCGCATTCCGGCCTGGCGGCAACCTGGAGGAAAAGATCCTGCAGAGCCTGCGCGAAGCCGTTGCCCGGCTGCAGCCTGCGCGGTTCGCCTTTGGCACCGGGTTGTCCTACATAAATGTCAACCGCGACCGCATCGATCCGGCGACCAAGCGCTGGTGGGAAGGTCCAAACTACGAGGGCACTTCCGACAAGACCGTCGCCGTGGTCCGCTTCGAGACGCTGGGTGGTGAGCCGATCGCGGTGTACTACAACTATGCCGTGCACGCAGTGCTGACCGGCACACTGGACATGATCAGCGGCGACATCCCTGGCTCCACCTCGCGTTACATCGAGGAGTCACTGGGTGGCAATGCGGTGGCGCTGTTCGCAAGCGGCGCGGCAGGCGACCAGAACCCGATCTATTTCAACCAGACCTATGAACTGCGCGCCATCCGCATTGCCGACTATGCAAAGCGCGGTGAAGACATCAGCAATGCAATGCCGCCAGGCGGCACGGGGCTGGATCGCAACAACCCCAAGGTGCGGGTGCTGCTGAAGCAGCAACAGCAGATGACGCTGTCGATGGGCCAGATGCTTGGCGAAGAGGTGCTGCATGTCATGCGTGAGTCGCTGGAGAAATCCCCGGCCATTGCCGCGCTGCAGGGTGCGGAGTCGAAGCTCAGCTGTCCGGCGCGTCGGCGCACGGATCAGGGTCGTGCCGGATTCCCGGGCACTTATGTCGACAGTGATGACGTTTCGATCCGCCTCGGCGCGCTGCGCCTGGGCGACGTCTATATCGGCATGGTGGACGGTGAGGTCTACAACGGCATCGCGCAGCGCCTGAAACGGGAAGCGCCTTTCAAGCATACGATGCTGACGACGCTCGCCAATGGCTCGGCGCCCACCGGCTACATTCCGAGCGACGACGCCTTCGGCCGCAATGTATTCACGGTGCTGTCGTCGCGGCTGAAGCCCGGCTGTGCAGAATCGGGCATTGTCAATGGCCTGGTGGAACTCATGCGGGGTCTGTAGCAACATGCTGCCCCGATGACATTCATGCGCAATATCCCGCTCACGCTCACCGCGATCGTTGCCACCGCCGCCCTGGTCGTGGGTGGTGCCGCATTGTGGAAGCAGCGCGCAGCGGTGGATGACCGGGCAGGGCTGGAAGACCTCCAGTCCCGCTATGTGTTTGCACTCGACTGGCAGGATCCGGAGCGCTACGGCGATACATTTACTGTCGACGGTGTGCTGATCTGGGCAGGCGGCACGGTCACGGGGCGCGCTGCCATTGTCGAGGAGATGCGCAAGGCGCGCGCCGCAGATGCCGAGCGCCGGCTTGCCGAGCCGCCAGCGCGACCGTGGCGGCGGCGCCATTTCACCACCAATCTTGCACTCAGGCTCGAAGGCGATCGTGCCACCGGCCGTTCGTACTGGTTCGAATTCAACGACGACACACCCGATCGCAAGGCCTATCTCGGCGCCTATGGGCACTCCGAAGATGAATACCGGAAAGTGGATGGCCGCTGGCTGTATGCGAGGCGCCAGATCTTCAACGAGCAGCGCGAAGGGATGGCGGCGTCCGATTCGATACCTTTGCCCTGAAGAGGGGTTGCTCGCCGTAGCGAAGAAATAAAACTGCTTCAGCCCGGTTATTGCGCAGGCAGTGCAAAGACGTCGATGATCACCTGACTGCCTTCCTTGCGCCCGAGGCCCAGGTATTGGCTGAAATTCAGTGCGGCATGCGCTGGCGCCGTGGTGCGCAACCAGATCGGCGACCAGAATCGCGCTGCATTCGGCGCGCGCTGGCCGCGCGACTGCAACTCGATGCGCGCGCCGTCTGCAAGCTCGAGCAGGTAACGTGCGTCGATCAAGGTGATTCCTTCGGCGGTCACGGTCTGCCAGTCCGTGCCGCCCGGAACAATCCGGCCGGCAAGTTCGCCCTCGACTCGTCCGCCGGTGATGCGCACCATGCGGACCGGCCCCATTGCCGCTGGATCCAGCGCGTACGGCGGTTCGACCTCGACCGTCAGCCGGAACACCGGTGGTGCGCCAAAAGGTGTCACTACGCTGCGCCGCCCAGCGCCGTGACGGCTTCCCGCGAGAAACCGGCCACGGCCTTGTAGCGTGCCGCTATACCTTCGAGCTCGCCCGTGGCAAACACATCTTCGATCCGCGTGAACCCGGCGGGTGCACGTTCTTCGGCCAGCTGCATGCATTGTTCAGGGCCATTGCCGCGATTGGCGAGGATGATGGCTGCCGTGGGCGGCAGCCGCAGCTTTTCATAGGTTGCCAGCGCCTGCGTCGCATCGGGATTCGCTGCAAGGCAGGTGGCCAGCGCGTCGGCGTCGAGTATGGCCTGGCTCGCGCCGTTGGAGCCGATGGGGTACATCGGATGGGCCGCATCACCCAGCAGCGTCGTGGCCCCGAACGACCAGGCCGGCAGTGGGTCGCGATCGACCAGTGGAAATTCGTAGACGCGCTCGGTGCTTGCAATCAGCCGCGGAATGTCGAGCCAGTCGAAACGCCAGTCCTTGAAGCGCGCGGCAAACACGGCGCGGTCGACTTCCTTGTTCCAGTCTTCACGACCCGGCATCTGCTCCACCGTCAGTTCCGCGATCCAGTTGATCGTCTGCAGGCCGTCATCGCCTGGGCCACTGATGGGATACGCCACGAACTTGTGATGCTGGTTGCCAGCCATGATCATGCTGGCGCCGGAAAGAAATGCCGGAGCGCGGCTGGTGGCGCGCCACAGGATGCGACCGCCATAGCGGGGCAGACCTTCATGCGGATAGCGCTGCCGGCGCAGCATGGAA
The DNA here is from genome assembly GCA_031424095.1 of Gammaproteobacteria bacterium. Lineage (GTDB taxonomy): Bacteria > Pseudomonadota > Gammaproteobacteria > Steroidobacterales > Steroidobacteraceae > ZC4RG30. Next base: position 10,508 of record JANPGU010000011.1, on the reverse strand, counting down.
TGAATGCCATCGGCGCCTACCAGCAGGTCGGCATCGACCACCACGTTGCCGCCGCCGCGCGTTTCGAACTTTGCCCTGACTGGTCCTTCGCCTTCGACCGACAGTAAACGGTGACCGGTGTGGATACGCGCCACGCCAAGACGCTGCTGCACCGCTGCGAACAGCTCCATCTGCAGCACGCCGCGGTGGATCGATATCTGAGGCACCGGGTAACCGGCAAATTTGCCGCGTGGCTCGCCCCAGATGCGCTGCCCATGCCGGTTGTAATACACGAGCTCGCGCGTGGCGACGCCACGTGATTCCAGGCGCGCGCGCAGTCCAAGCCGCTCGAGCACCTGCACCGCATGGGGCAGCAGATTGATGCCGACGCCCAGCGGACTGAGTGCCGGAATGGATTCGTGCATCTCCACCTCGTGGCCCAGCGCAGACAGGCTCAGCGCAGCGACGCAGCCGCCGATACCTGCCCCGACGATGCAGATCTTCATTCCTCAGGTCCTCTGGTTGCCCGCCAACGTCGGCCGTGGCGAGTATCCACGGCGCAATGTCGATTTGTAAATCCGCCTGCCAAGCTCCGCTTTCGCTCACTGGCCGGATATCATCGGGCGATGGTCAAGCGTCGTCGTCCCGCGCCAGCAAAGATGGCAGACATCGCCCGCCTTGCGGGCGTGCATTCCTCCACCGTATCCAGAGCGCTGGCCGGCAGTCCGCTGGTGGCCAAGAAAATGCGCGAGCAGATACTGAAGCTCGCGCGCGAGCGCGGCTACGTCATCAACTCGTCAGCGAGCAACCTGCGGCGGCGACGCACCCAGACCATCAGTGTCGCGATTCCGCTGGGCCATGAAGCGGGGCAGGCGCTGACCGACCCGTTTTTCATGGAAATGCTGGGGCACCTGGCCGATGAGATCACCCAGCGTGGCTACGGCATGTTCCTGCAGAAGATCCTGCCACCGATGGACGACTGGCTGCCGCAGCTCATCGGTTCGCAGCGCTCCGACGGCATCATTGTCGTGGGACAGAGCACCGAACACGCGGCCATCGAGGCCGCGGCGGTCAACTATCAGCCGCTGGTGGTGTGGGGAGGGCATCTCGCGCATCAGTCGTACTGCGCGGTGGGCACGGACAACATGGGTGGGGGGCGCGTGGTGGTCGAACATCTGCTGCGCACCGGACGCCGGCGCATCCTGTTTCTCGGCGATGCATCCATTCCCGAAATCAAATTGCGCCACGAAGGTTACAAATATGCGCTGGCACACGCGCCACCGGGAACGGCGCGCGAGCGCATCGTGCCGGCACACCTGACGGCCGAAGCGGCCTACGAGGCGATGCGCGCCTATATCGGCGGCGGTGGCGAGTTTGACGCGGTGTTTGCTGCTACGGATGTCATTGCGCTCAGTGCCATCCGCGCCATTACGGCTGCGGGCCTGACTGTGCCACACGATGTCGCGGTGGTGGGCTTCGATGACATCACCATGTCCGCGCATTTCAATCCCACGCTCACCACCATGCGCCAGGACATCGCGCGCGGCGCCCGCATGCTCGTGGACATGTTGTTCCGGCGCTTGAATGGGGAAGATACGCCCTCGGCGACGATGCCTGCCGAGTTGATCGTGCGTGAATCCAGTGCGGCAGCAGCGAACAGCCGCACTGGCAAATCTCCCGGCTGACCCGTTTTCAGCGCGTGGACTGGGCTGCCAGCGCGGCTTCGGCCAGCCGGCGCATGATGACGTAGCCGTCACGATTCGGATGCACGCCTTCGTTGGCGAGGTTGGCACGCAGCTCGCCCGCCGGTCCCGCCAGGGCAGTGTAGTAATCGACATAGCCATGTCCATGGCTGGCAGCGTATTTGCGCATCCATTCATTCAATGCGCGGATGCGTGGCACCGGGCGTAGGGCAGGACGCCAGCTGAAGGCAGCAGCGGGCGGGATGCTGCCGAGAATGACGCGAATGCCGTTGGCCTTTGCAAGTTCCGCCATCGACTGGATGTTGTTCTGGAAATCCTGCGGACTGGTGGGTCCATTGTTGCCGGCCACATCATTGGTGCCAGCGAGAATATGCACGCTGGCCGGACGCAGCGCGATGACATCGGCACGGAATCGCAGCAGCATCTGGGCAGAAGTCTGCGCACTGATACCGCGGTTGACCACGCCCGCGGCAAAAAAGCCCGGGTCCGCGAGTCCCCAGTTTTCAGTGATGGAATCTCCCATGAACACCACGCGTGGGCGGGAGACCGCGGTCATCACTGCCAGATTGCTGTGGTGAAAGCGGCACAGGCCGGCCCAGTCGTCAGCGCCGCGCCGGCGCGACTCTTTTTCGAAGGCGGCAAATTGTTCGTTTTCGCCCAGCCGTGCCATTTCCGCTGGTTGCAGCAGGTGCGGCTCGAAGAAGAGTTCGGACAGCAGCCTGACGCCCTCCGGGGGCATGACCAGCGGTGGGGGACAGGGTTCGTCCACCATGCCCGGCGCGGCATCCATGCCCGTGGCTGCAAGACTGCAGAGTCCGCACACTGCAGCGAGACCTGTGCGCAGCACGATTGAACGGGTCGGCATGAGCGGCATGATCAGTCTCCTTCAGAGGCGGCCAGCGGGCGCGTGGTGGATCGAATGGGTCAGGGAGTCCTGGGCCATCAACAGCCCGCCGATGATGGCCGGATCCTGGCCCAGCGCCGTGCGGGCAACGTAGTCATCGATCTGCCCCGGTGCGCGCAGCGGTTGCAGATAACCGCCGAGAATGCCAGTCGCGGCGACGCGCACCAGTGGCAGCAATGAGCCGTCGCCCATGACGCCACCGCCGAAGACAATCCGCTGCACCGATTGCAGCAAGGCAAGGTTCGCGACCAATTGCCCAAGATAGAAGGCAATGACCAACCTTCCAGGGTGATCCGCGGGCAAGGCGGACAAATCGCAGCCCCATCGGGCCTGCACGGCCGGGCCGCTGGCCAGGCCCTCCAGGCAATCGCCGTGGAAGGGACAGATGCCGGCGAAACCGCTGTCCAGCGGATGTCGGCGTGGCAGCAGATGCCCCATTTCGGCATGCATGAGGCGCTGCTGCGCGTGCAGTGCCGGCACGACTGCGCCGCCAATACCGGTGCCCACCGTGACATAAGCCAGCGAACCCAGGTCGCGGCCGGCGCCCAGGCGCCACTCCGCCAGAGCGGCCGCGCCGACGTCCGTATCCAGCGTCACGGCAACCTGCAGTGCTGCGCGCAGCGGCGCCACGACATTCGCGCCCGACCAGCCGGGCTTGGGCGTGCCCTGCAGGCAGCCGTGATCGGGCGCGTCCCTGCACAACTGGATCGGCCCGAAGCAGGCGATTCCCAACGCCATGATGCGGCCATGCTGCTGCGCCATGTCTTGGAAGAACTGCACGCAGGCCGCCAGCGTCGTGGCCGGATTGGTAGTGGGAATGGTGATGCGATCGAGCACCTGCGTTGGCCCGCGACCGACTGCGCAGACGAATTTGGTGCCGCCACCTTCCACGGCGGCAAGCAGCGGCAGGGCGTTGTTTGCGTGATCCACGGGCGGCAGCCTAGCGATTACTGCAAACGATTGCCATCTCCTGCCGGGACACGGCAATATCCCCTCCGGCCACAACGATAAACCAGGGTGGGAAAAGCAATGCCAGACGCCACGCGAACGGACAGCGCACATCTTGTCCGCTGGCTGACCTGCCTGATGTTCTTCACTTTCGCGATGACCACCGATGCCGTGGGCAGCGTGATTCCCCGCATCATCAGCGAATATGGCCTGAGCATGACGGCCGCCGGCGCGTTCCAGTACGCCACCATGATCGGCATTGCCTGCGGTGCGTTGCTGCTTGGCTTCCTCGCTGACCGGATCGGACGCCAGCGCACAATCATCCTCGGGCTCGCACTGTATGGGCTCAGTTCACTTCTGGTGGCCACCTTCGCCAGCTTTCCGGTGCTCGTAGCACTGCTGGCGGCCTCGGGCCTCGGCATCAGCGTGTTCAAGACTGCGGCCCTGGCATTGATCGGCGATGTCACCACTTCGTCGCGGGGCCACACGCGGTTCATGAACACCGTGGAAGGCTTCTTTGCAGTGGGCGCCATCGCCGGACCTGCAATCGTCACCGTGCTCATCGGTGCCGGCATGTCGTGGAAATGGCTGTACGTCGTCGCTGCAGTGATCTGCCTCGGGCTGGTTTGCATGGCAAGTGTCGTGCGTGCGCCGGCGCCGCGCGTGACGGTCGAGCGCGCCAGTGCAGTGCAGATGCTCCACGTGCTGCGCGATCCGCTGGCGCTGGGCTTCTCGCTGCTGGTGGCCCTGTACGTTGCGGTGGAAGTGGCCATCTATGTGTGGATGCCGACTTATCTTGCGGGCTACGTGGGGCCCATCGTCTGGCTGCCGGCGTGGGCATTGACGTTCTTCTTCGTGCTGCGCGCTGTGGGGCGTTTCCTCGGCGCCTGGCTGCTTGATCACGTGCGCTGGACCACTGCGCTGGTGGTACTCGGCACCCTGATTTTTGCCTGCTTCCTGGGCGCGCTGCTGGGCGGTCTTGCCGTCGGCGTGTTCCTGCTGCCGCTGACCGGACTGTTCATGTCGATTGTCTATCCCACGCTCAACTCCAAGGCCATCAGCTGCTTTCCCAAGCGCAGGCATGGTGCCGCCGCCGGGGTGATCCTGTTTTTCACGGCGGCTGCGGCCGCGGCGGGTCCGCTCGCCATGGCAGCCGTCAGCGATGCCTGGCAGGACGCGCGCGCCGGTTTCGTGCTCGCCACCGTATTCGCACTGTTGCTGTTGGTGGGATTGCTGGTGAACTGGCTGCGTGATCCATCGCGACTGAGGCTGCAACAGGCCGATGCGCAAGCTGCCGATGCCGTGGCTGCGCCCTGATGTGCCACCGTCCACCTGCGAGACAGCCGTGCCGATGAGAAACGCGGTGCAGCTCATCTGCTATGCGGACCGGCTGGGTGGCACGCTGCGCGGGCTGCGGCAACTGCTCTGCGGTCCATTCGAAGGCTTGTTCGGCGGTGTGCACCTGTTGCCTTTCTTCCATCCCATCGATGGCGCGGATGCGGGTTTCGATCCCATCGACCACACACAGGTGGACGAGCGACTCGGCAGCTGGGAAGACGTGCAGACACTGGCGCAGGACGTGGATGTGATGGCGGATGTGATCGTCAACCACATCTCCAGCCATTCGCCGCAGTTCCTGGACTACTCCGCACACGGCGAACGCAGTGAATATGCGGGCATGTTCCTTACTCTCGAGAGCGTGTTCCCGCGCGGCGTCACCGAGCAGGAACTGCTGGCGATTTACCGCCCGCGCCCCGGTCTGCCGTTCACGCCGATGACGCTGGCTGATGGCGGGTGCCGTATCCTGTGGACCACCTTCACCTCTGAGCAGATCGACATCAATGTCGCGCATCCGGCCGGCATGCGCCATCTCGAGGGCATCCTTGCGATCCTGTCGCGTTACGGTGTGCGCCTGATCCGCCTCGACGCCGTGGGCTACGCGGTGAAACGCGCCGGCAGCAGTTGTTTCATGACGGAAGAGACCTTCGAGTTCATTCGAACCTTCAGCGCGCGCGCACGCGCCCTGGGATTGCAGGTGCTGGTCGAGATCCATTCCCATCATCAGCTGCAGGTAGAGATCGCACGCCAGGTCGATTGGGTGTACGACTTCGCATTGCCGCCGCTGGTCCTGCATGCCTTCTTCGCAGGCAGCGCTGCGCAGCTGAAGGACTGGATAGCCATCCGGCCCACCAATTCCCTCACTGTGCTCGATACCCACGATGGCATCGGAGTCATCGACATCGGCGCTGACAGTCAGGATCCGGCCAACCGCAAGGGGCTGGTGGCCGATGAGGGTATCGAGCGGCTGGTGCAGCAGATCCATGCCAACAGTCGCGGTGAAAGCCTGCGCGCCACTGGCGCCGCGGCTTCGAACCTTGACCTTTACCAGGTGAACTGCAGTTTCTTCGATGCGATCGGCCGCGATGATCGGCGCTATCTGCTGTGTCGCGCGATCCAGTTCTTCCTGCCCGGCATTCCGCAGGTGTATTACGTCGGCCTGCTGGCTGGTGGCAATGACATGGCCTTGCTGGCGCGGACGCAGGTGGGGCGCGACATCAACCGGCATCACTACACGCGCGGCGAGATCGCCGAAGCGCTGACACGTCCGGTCGTGCGCGATCTGCTCGAACTGATCCGGCTGCGCAATTCGCATCCGGCATTCCAGGGTGATTTCACCTTGCAGCCGTCGGTCGCCGAGGTGCTGGACATGGGCTGGCGCCAGGGCGCGGCTACCGCCCGCCTGCGCGTGAACCTGCGCACCGCCGAGCATGTCATTGAAGTTTCAGCAACACTGTCACCTCAGCGTTATCAGCTGTTGAACGTCGTGTCACCCGCATAACACGCCAGGAGCCCAGCATGGAACTGATCGATCGACGGCGATTGCTGACACTCGGCGGGGCCATGCTGCTGGGACAGCGGATGGCTGCGGCTGCAGAAGAACCAGCTCCGCCGCCGCCCGCGACCTTGCCCGCTAACTGGCGGCGTGCACCTTCGATCGCCTTGTGGCCCGGCGAACCGCCGGGCTTTGCCGGCTATCGTGCACAGCCCGTACCTGCCGGCTGGACGGACGCCTACCGGCGCAACGTCGCCATGCCGCAATTGCAGGTGTTCCGGCCGCGACGTCCCAATGGCATTGCGGTGCTGGCGATACCGGGCGGTGCGTACTGGTTCGTGTCAGTAGGGAACGAAGGTGCCGACCTTGCGCCGCGCCTGACTTCGCAGGGCTACACGGTCTTCGTGCTGACCTATCGCCTGCCGGGCGAAGGCTGGAACGCGCGGGCGGATGTGCCGCTGCAGGATGCGCAGCGTGCCATGCGGCTGATCCGCTCCCGGGCGGCCGAATTGCGGATCGATCCTGCCAGGGTAGCGGTGCTGGGATTTTCAGCCGGCGGTCACCTGGCTGCGACGTTGGCCACCCAGCATGCGGAGCTGACTTACAAAGCCGTCGATGCGGTGGATGCACTGGACGCACGGCCATTTGCAGCGGGACTCATTTACCCCGTTGTCACGATGCACGAACCGTGGACGCACGAGATGTCACGACGACTGCTGCTTGGCGACAGTCCGTCCGCCGCTGAAATCGACCGGCGCTCCGCCGAGCTGCAAGTCAGCGCGACGACCGCACCAACCTTTCTGGTGCATGCGCTGGATGACACCGCCGTACCGGTGGAAAACAGCCTGCGGCTGATGGGCGCCATGCGCGCAGCGGGCCGGACGGTCGAGGCGCACCTGCTGCAGGAAGGCGGTCATGCCTTCGGCATCGGCAGGGCTGCTACGCCGTCGGCGCAGTGGATCAGCCTGTGGTCTGCCTGGCTGGAACGCGTTGCCCCGACCAGGAAATGACGGCAATCTGTCCGGGACTGCTGCCTTCCAGCGCACTGCTGGGTGGGCAGACGAACGTGTCGCTGTATGGCACGATGGGAAGATATTTCACGGCCGGCTTGCGCGTACAGTTCCAGGTTTCCGCTGAGTATCGAATGTGAGGTGGTGTATGAAGACCGGAATGAAGAAGCCTTTATCGTTTGCGGCAATGCTGGGCATGCTGGCCACCATGCCCGCGCTTGCGCATCACTCCTTTGCAGTGTTTTTCGACAACGAGCAGGGCGTGGTCTCGGTGCGCGGCGTGGTCACCGAGTTCAATTTCAAGAATCCTCACGGCATCATCCGGCTCAATGTGAAGGGCAAGGATGGCGCGATGCAGGAATGGAAGGCCGAGACGAATTCGCCCTCCATCCTGGAGCGCCGGGGCTGGAAGAAGGACAGCATCAAGCCCGGGGACGAGATCGTTGTCGAGGGCTGGCGCGCCCGCGACGGCGCCAACTACATGCGCATGCGCAAGGTGACGCGTGCCGACGGTTCGCCAGTGGGCGTGCCGTTCGAATCGATGGAGGTCAGATGAACACGCTGCGATTGAATGCGCGTGGCTGCGTGCTGGCCATTTTGGCGTGTGCCGCATGGAGCCAGAGCCCGCTGGCGGCCGAAGCCGCGCACCCGAATCTCTCCGGCTTCTGGATGCTCGCATCCGGCAAGCCAGTGGAAGATCCGGCCCTGAAGGCTAAAATCTCGCCGGGCACGGTAATCCTCGCCGACACCGGTGCAGTCGAATTCGGCATCGGGGATTTCGGCGGCCTGAAGCTGACACCCGTCGCCGCGGCGGCTGCGAAGTCGTGGGACAGCAAGGACGATATGTCCGTTGCCAATGCCTGCCGCATCCCCTCCATCATCTACGCCATGCAGGGACCATTTCCCATCGAGATTTTCCAGGGTACGCAGATGACCGTCATCCGCCTGGAATACTTCGACATGGCACGCGTCATCTTCACCGATGGCCGCAAACACCAGGCTGAAGGCGGACCCATGACCAAGACCGGTGATTCCATCGGCCACTGGGAAGGCGACACCCTGGTCGTCGACACGATGCACGTCAAGGAAGCGACCATCACCAACAACGGGCTGTCACACAGCGACAAGGTGCATGTCGTCGAGCGGTTCAAGCTGTCGGCAGACGGCAAGAAGCTTCTTGCCACGCAGGAGTTCGACGATCCGGAAATGCTGTTGAACAAGGGCGTGCGGTTCATCACCTGGAACCGCGTGGAAGGCGATCATGTCCACGCGTACGACTGTGATCCATCATTCGCGGAGAACTACGCGAAGTAGTCCGGTCGCAGGGCGCGGCTTTTCCGTCAGCGACAGGAAAAGCTGCGCTGATCGTTGACGTCGCCACTGTCGTAGCGAGCGACCTTGGGGTACGGGCACAGCGGGCGCGTCACGCCGGGAAGTGCCCGTCCTGCTGCCACGACACGGTCGGGCGCCTGGCCTTTTTCCACCCAGCCCTGGATTGCCGACAACATGTCGAATTGATCGGTGGACTGCCCGCCACCGCAATGCGTCATGCCGGGGATCAGGTACAACCGCGCGTAATCCTGCGGACCTGCGGCCGTGCGTGGCGTAATGCGATCGTACCAGGCGGTCAGCACGCCCGTAGCCATCGCCTGGTCGGAAAGGCCGTGGTAGACGATCAACTTGCTGCCGTGCGCCGCGAAGGTGCTGAGCAGGGTGGAGACCGCATCGGTGATGGATGCCGTTTCTTCCGTACGCACCATGTCGCGATCGAAATCGAATTTGCGCGGATCGAGCGTCGGGTCCGCCGGTGTGAGCGAGAATTCGCGCAGCGTGTCGCGGCCCAGCGTGGCGTTGGCGGGTTCGCTGGTGGGAGTGCCCAGATGCATGGACCGCCATGCTGCCGACGCGATGCCCGTGTCGTAGGGATAGGTGCCGTACAGGGATTCGCCGCGCGAATTGCGGGCACCGCCGAAGACGTCGCGCAAGCCATTTGCCTGTGCCGTCGTGAGACATTGTTCTGCGCCGGGCGCACTGGCGACACCGCATACCTGACTGCGTGGATCGAACCTGCAGCCCTGGAAGTCGTTGATCATGCCGTCGCGCAAGCCGTCGAGTGCATCGCATTGCTGCAGCACCGCGGTGGAGAGCCCCTTGAGCTGCGCATCGGTGAAGGCCTGATGCATCAATGGCTTTCCCGACGCATCTCTTGGTGCGATGCGCGTGATGGTCTGCAAGCTCCACACCTGGTTCACGGCAATCCGTGTGAGGTTGTAGGACGGATTGCCCGCTACGATGCCGTCGAATTCCAGCGGCAGCCGCTGTGCAGCCATCATCGCTTCACGGCCGCCGGTGGAGCAGCCCATGAAGTACGAATATTCGGGTTTGCTGCCGTAGTAACGCTGCAGCAATCCCTTTGCTTCGCGGCTGGTGCGCGCAACGGCCTGGTAACCGAAGTCGAGCTTCGCCTGCTGATCGACGCCAAAGCGCGCGTCGATGGCGTTGCGGCCACGATGGCCGCTGTCCGTCGATACCACCGCGAAGCCGCGTGCCAGGCCTGAAGTGAATCCCGACACATTGCCGATTGCTGGCAGCAGCACGCCGTTGAGTCCGCCACCACCCTGAAACAGCAGCCGGCGATTCCAGTTCGCGGGCAGCCGCATTTCGATGCTGGTGCCGTACAGCATGCCTTCAAGGCCAGACGGTCGAGCGTCGAGCGTGACGCGGAACAGGCAATGCGCCGGCATTTCTGCAGTGGCGCCGCCGGGACCGGCAGGCATGTGCGAGGTCTCGACCCATTCGGCGTTGTCCACCTGATAGCCCGGTGCGGCAAGCGCCATCAGCGCGGCGCAATTGCCGTGATCGGGCGCAGCGGCTGCCACCGAAGGTGCCGTGGCGATGAGACCGGCCACGGCACCAGCAACGGACAGCAGCCGCCGTGAGCGGCGATTCAGGATTGAGATTGGCTGCATGGCAGTTCTCGTCGTTCAGGGTGTCTTGGGAAAATTCTTGCGGTCCAGCGTCCACTTCGAGTCAGTACACAGGCCGCATCTTTCGCCGACAAAGCGCTGCGCGGCTTTCCTGTCGCCACGCAACTGCCAGTTGAGCCAGTCCACGGCAACCTGCGCCGCAAG
>JANPGU010000010.1:0-13049 GCA_031424095.1 Gammaproteobacteria bacterium | reverse complement strand
GCAGGCGCGCGCACTGGCGGGCGATGACCCGGCCTTGCAGAAGAGCCTTACCGAACAGCTGTCGGTGGCCGTATACAGGCAGGCCGAAGCGAAGCGCACCGCAGGCGATGCGGCCGGTGCGATCAATGATTTCCTGCGTGTTGCAAGCGTCGCGCCAGGCACTGCGGCGGTCGAAACCTCGCAGTACGACGCCGCCGCAGAGCTCATCAAGCTGAAGGACTGGCCGCGCGCGATCGGCGTGCTCGAAGCTTTCCGCCGCGATTATCCGCAGAGCAAGCAGCAGTCGGACACCACGCAGAAGCTGGCAGTCGCCTACATGGAGGCCGGTCGGGCGGATGCGGCGGCGGCAGAATTTGAACGCATTGCGAATGCCAAGGACCAGACTCCTGCCGTGCGGCTCGAGGCGCTGGCCATCGCTGCCGACCAGCAGGAAAAGAGCGGCAACACACCAAAGACCGTCGCCTTGCTGGAGCGGCTGGTCACGGAATTTCCAACACCCGTCGCCGAGCGCATCGAGACCCGGCAGCGTCTGGCGGACTACGCGGCCAAGGCCGGCAACAACGAACGCCTGACCTACTGGCAGCGTGAGATCATCAAGGCCGATGCGGGCGCAGGCGCGGCCCGCAGCGTGCGCACGCGCACACTGGCTGCTCGCGCGAGCCTCGCGCTGGCTGCCCCGGCCCGCGACAGTTTCCGTGCGCTGCGACTCGGCTCGCCGCTCAATAAGTCGCTGGCGCCCAAGCGCAAGGCGCTGGAAGCGGCGCTTACCGGCTACAAGACCGCTGCGGGCTACGAGATTGCAGAGGTGACCACGCAGGCGAGCTTCGAGATCGCCGAGCTGTACCGCCAGCTGGGCGCGGACCTCATCGCCTCCGACCGGCCGAAGAACCTGTCCGCGGATGAGCTGGAACAGTATGACCTGCTGCTGGAAGAGCAGGCCACGCCATTCGAGGAGCAGGCCATTGCCCTGCATGAAGCCAATGCCGCGCATGCGCGGGATGGCATCTTCGATGACGGGGTGCAGGCCAGCTACGCCGCGCTCGCCAAGCTGTTGCCCGCGCGCTTTGGCAAGACGGAACTGCCTGGCAGCTATCACGCAGCGCTGCTGTTGCCCGTGGCCGCAGCGATTCCGGAGGTGGCCCCAGCTACGGCAGCTGCGGATGGATCAACGGTTACTGTCCCCGCTGTGCCCACTGTCATCGCACCGGTAGTCGCATCTGCTCAGCCTCCTGCGAGGCTGGTCGCGCAGCATGAACGTGCCTTGGTCCAGGCCAATGCCGGCCAGGCGACGGAAGCCGAGCTGGAGTTCAGGCAACTCATGGAAGCTGCGCCTGAATTTGGGGGCGCGGCGTACAACCTTGGCGTGCTGCTGTACGGATTGAACCGGCTGGAACAGGCGCAAGCCGCATTGCAGGAAGCCGCGCGCCGTGCGCCGAACAGCGCCCTGCCACTGACCGAGCTGGGTCTGGTGCAGCGACAGCTTGGCAACTTTGCCGCCGCCGCAGATTCCTACCAGAAGGCCGTCGTGGCCGATTCCGGTTATGCGCCCGCATGGCGTAACCTCGGTGTCGTACGCGACCTGTATCTTGGTGATCCGGCGGCGGCGCTGGATGCCTTCGAGCGTTACAAGGCGCTGACCGGTGAAGAGCGGCCCGTCACCAGCTGGATCGCCGATGTGAAACAGCGCGCCGGCAAGCGGGATGCAGCAGCAACGCCGGAAGCCAAGGCGGAGGCCCGATGAAATATTCGTTGCTGAAGATTGCGGTGCTGCTGGTTGTCGCGCCTGCATGGAGCATGGAGCCCGCGCCGGCAGTTCCACCTGCGGCAGCGCCGGCTACGGCCGCAGCGCCGGCCACTGCCCCAGCGAAGCAGCCCATTACCTCGCGGGCAGCCGCCGCTGCGCTTGAACCTGCGGTAAAGACGTCCCCCGGCGCCACGTCCCCGGGACCGGCGCCGCGTCGCGCGCAGGACCGCCTGGAACTCGATACGACGCAGATCACAGGCAACCGCGAGTTGCCGCGCGTGCTGTATGTGGTGCCCTGGAAGCGTTCAGACCTGGGCGATCTGGCTGGCCGGCCGGTGAACAGCCTGCTGGATGAAGTGCTGGCCCCGGTGGATCGCGACGTCTTCCGGCGACAAAACCGTTATTACGAGGCCCTGAAACCGGACTCGGCCGGTGCGGGCGCCACCAGTGGCACAGAGGTTGAGAAATAGGTCGCAGCAATTTCGCTGCATTGGTTTCAAGGTGCGCAGGAAGTCTTGCCCACCGCAAGGGAGTTTTCAGATGAACGTGTTCTCAATGATCTTCCTTTTCTTCCAGAACGGCGGGCACTTCATGTACCCGATCGCCATCGTGCTGGTCATCGGCCTCGCGATCGCCATCGAGCGCTACCTGTATCTCACGGTAACGCGAAGCCGCAATCGTGCGCTGTGGCAGCAGATCGAGCCGTTGCTGGGGCAGGGCAACTTCCGCCAGGCTTCACAGATCGCGTCGCAGTCGGATTCAGCCGTCGGCCAGATCCTGACCTACGGCCTGGCGCGCATCCAGAACGCCAAGCGGCGCGACGACATCGAGAAGGCGATGGAAGAAAGCCTGATGGGCATCGTGCCCAAGCTCGAGAAGCGCACACACTATCTTGCGACCTTTGCCAATCTGGCGACGCTGCTGGGCCTGCTCGGTACCGTCATGGGACTGATCAGCGCCTTCAGCGCGGTGGCCACGGTGAACCCGGCCGAGAAGGCCAACCTGCTGTCGGCCAGTATCTCGGTGGCCATGAACTGCACGGCCTTCGGCCTGATGACTGCCGTGCCGCTGCTGGTCATCCACGCCGTCATCCAGACGAAGACCACCGAACTCATCGACAGCCTGGAAATGGCGTCGATCAAGTTCCTGAATTCCATCGTCGAGCGTCGTGCGGAAGCTGCCCAGGCTGGCGCCTGAGCCGCTTTCACTTGCAGGTCCGGCAGACAGTAAGGACTCGTTCCGATGCGTCGTAATTTTGCCATGCGCAAGCTCGAGCGGCGGCACCGCAAGCCAGCGGAGCTGCTGCTCGTGCCGATGATCGACATCTTCACGGTGCTGGTCACGTTCCTGCTGATGACCGCGGTGTTCTCCCGCACCGTGATCCTGGAACTGAAGCTGCCGTCGCAGAGCGCCGAGTTCGTCGAGCCACCGCCAGGCCTGAAGCTGGAGGTTATCCTGCGACAGGGCATGGTGCAGGTGGCCGATGCCAAGACCGGGCCGCTGGCAACGTTTCCGCGCAGCAGCGCCGCCGTGCCTTATGACCTGGGTGGACTCTCCGAATACCTGCAGCAGGTCAAGGCGAAATATCCCGACATGACCGACGCCACGCTGCTGCTGGAAAAGGACATTCCGTATGACGCGCTGGTCCAGGTGATGGACACCATGCGCATCATCGAGCAGCGCCAGAACAATGTGCTGGTGCAGGCCGAGCTGTTCCCCGATGTGTCGATCGGTGATGCCCCGGAAACGGATGCAGCGGCCGCAGCGGGAGCCAGGCCATGATGTCCGGTCGCGCGCGTCGCATGATGACGCACCATCTGCGCAACAAGAACGAATCGGAACTGAATCTGATCCCGATGATCGACATCCTGTCGGTGCTGGTGTCGTTCCTGCTGGTCTACTCCACCGAAGTGGAGGTGGTGCAGAACACCAAGGGCATCGAGATTCCCGAATCCGTGGTCACCGCGAAGCCGCGAGAGACCGTGGTCGTGATGCTGACGAAGGAAGACCTGTTCGTGCAGGGCGAACGCGTGGCGTCCATCGCGCAAGTGCGCGCCAGTGAATCGCTGATCATCGCGCCATTGAGCGAAGCGCTGAAACGGCCACGACTCATCGGCCAGAAAATGGCCGAGAAGGACCTCGCCGAGCGCGAGGTCACCGTGATGGCCGACAAATCCCTGCCCTACGAGATCCTGAAAAAGGTGATGAGCACCTGCACCGACGCCGACTTCGGCAAGATCTCATTTGCCACCATGCAGAAAGACAAGGCGCTGGATCCCAGCGTCTTCAAGCCCAGGTAACGCGGAGCCATAGTGGTACTTGCACCTTTCTACCGCAGCTACGAACTCCCCTGGGAGGGCGACCCGGAAGCCAGCAGCCGCTTCCGCCGGCTGCTGACCATCGGCATCCTGCTGTTCGTCGTGATCGGCGTCGTGACGCCACTGCTGAACCTGCCCGCGCCGAAGGAGGCCGCCACCGAAGCGGTGCCCGACCGGCTTGCACGGTTGATGGTGGAAGAAAAGGCCAAACCCCCGCCGCCGCCACCACCGCCGTTGCCGAAGCCGGAGCCTCCGAAGCCGCAGGACAAGCCGCAGCCGACGCCCGTGGACAAGGTGGCCGAGGCGCGCAAGAAGGCCGAGAAGTCCCTGGATCGCGTGCGTGACGAGCTGGCCGACCTGCGCCGTGATCTGGCGCAGGACATGCCCAGTCCCACGAAGAATCTAACCGGCGCCGTGGGCGCCGAGAGCAAGGCCGAGCGCTCGCTGATCGCTTCCAAGGCCGGCACTGGCAGTGCCGGCGTGCAGTCGAGCAACAGCAGCCGCGGCTTCGGCGCCGGTGCCGGCTCGCTCACCGGCCACAACACGACTTCAGTCAGTTCGCGGGTCGCGTCCATTGGTGCTGACAACAAGGCCACGCGCAGCGGCAACAGCGGCAAGGCAGCGCGCAGCCAGGAAGAGATCGAGCTGGAATTCGATCGCAACAAGGGCGCCATCTATGCGCTGTACAGCCGCGCATTGCGTGACCGGCCGGAACTGCAGGGCAAGATGGTGCTGGAATTCACCATCGCACCGTCGGGCGATGTGACCGCCTGTCGCGTCGTTTCCAGCGAGCTCAATGATCCGGAGCTGGAGCGCAAGATCGTCGCACGCGTGAAGCTGATCCGCTTCGCGGCGCGTGATGTCGAGAGCATCACCACCACCAAGCCGATCGAGTTCTTCCCGGCCTGATCCGCTGCAGCCCGCCAGTGGATGGCTTCGGCTATTCTCTGGCGAGATGTTCAATGATCCCCTGACACAGGTTCTTGCGCTGCTGCTGGTCTCCGTACTGGTGGTGACGCTGGCGCGGCGCGTCAACATGCCGCCGGTGCTGGGCTACCTGGTGGTCGGCGTGCTGGTCGGGCCATTCACCTTCGGCATCGTGCCGGAATCAGAACAGACCAATCTGCTGGCCGAGATCGGCGTGGTCTTTCTGCTGTTCACGCTGGGACTGGAGTTTTCGTGGCCGCGCATGGTGGCCATGCGCCGCGAGGTATTCGGGCTCGGCATGCTGCAGATGGTGGGCACCACTGCGCTGTTTGTCTTCATCGGGCGCATGTTCGGGCTGTCCTGGCTCACCGCGGTCGTGGTGGGCGGCGCGCTTTCGATGTCGTCCACGGCGATCGTGATCCGCCAGCTCACCGAGCAGGCCGAGGTCAATCGCACGCATGGCCGGCTTACCCTGGCAATACTGCTGTTCCAGGACCTCGCGTTCGTGCCACTGCTCGCGCTTGCCACGGACCTGGCTGAAGGTACGCCGGCCCACTTCAGTTTCTTCGGCGTGGCACAGACCATCGCCAGTGGCCTGGCGGCGCTGCTGATCGTGATGATGGCGGGACGCTGGCTGCTGCGGCCGCTGTTCGTCGAGATCGCCCACAGCCGGTTGAAGGAACTGTTCACGCTGACCGTGCTGTTCGTGGTGCTGGCGGCGGCCTGGATCACCGAACACGCCGGGCTGTCGCTGGCTCTGGGCGGCTTCCTGGCTGGCATGATGCTGGCCGAAACCGAATACCGGCATCAGGTGGAATCGGTCATCCGCCCGTTTCGCGAGCTGCTGCTGGGCCTGTTCTTCATCTCCGTCGGAATGCTGCTCGACCTGCGGCTGATCTACGACCAGTTCCTGCTGGTCTCGGTCATGGTCGTGGCGATCGTGCTCCTGAAGGCGCTTGCCGGCGCGATCTGCGTGCGCGGCTTTGTCAATACCAATTTCAAGGCGCTGCGTACCGGCATGCTGCTGGGTGGTGGTGGTGAATTCGGTGTTGCCTTGCTGACCCTGCTGCTGCAGTCGGACAGCGGCGCCGACGCGCTGCTGCAGGCGCTGCTGCTGGCACTGGTAGTCACCATGCTGGCTGCGCCGTTCGGCATTCGCTACAACAAGACCTTCGCCCGGCTCATGCTGCGCGAGAGGGGGCCCCCGCAACGCGCCATCGAGCGCGAGGACGCGGCCACCAGTGCGGTTGCGGGCCGCGAGCACGTGGTGCTCTGTGGCTTCGGCCGCGTTGGTCAGAACATCGCGCGGGTGCTGGAATCGCAGGGCTTCGAATACATCGCCATAGATCTGGATGCCGCCCTGGTGCGGCCCGCGCGGCAGGCCGGCTATCCCGTCATATTCGGCGACTCCACCGACGAGGATGTGCTCGTGGCCTGCGGCCTGGCCAATGCCAGCGCGGTGGTGGTGAGCTTTGCCAATCCGGATGTCTCGGTGGGGATCGTACGGGCAGTGCGCGAGCAGCGCGCCGATGTGCCGATCCTGGTGCGCACCGCAGACGATGTGGGCATCGCAGAGTTGCGGGCGGTGGGTGCAACGGAAGTCGTGCCGGAGACCTTTGAGGCCAGCCTGATGCTGGTGTCGCAGGTGCTGATGCTGCTGAACGTGCCGGTTACGCGCGTCGTGCGCATGGTGGGCGAGATCCGCAGTGCGAAGTACGCGACGCTGCGCGGCGTGGTGCCTACCGAGGCCAGCGGCGCAGACAATCTCGACGAGCCGGCAGAGGCCATCGCCTCCATCGTGATTCCACCCCGCGCCTGGGCGGTGGGCCGGCCGCTTTCCGAAGTACGCGCCCGTGGCGCGGAGGTGGCCTTCACCGCACTGCGGCGGCAGGGGATCACCGGCCGTGAGCCCGACAGCGGCACCGTACTGCGGGGCGGCGACGTGCTGGTCGTGTATGGCATGCCCGAGTCCATCGAACACGCCGAGGCCATCCTGCTGACTGGCTGACTGGAAGGAAAGCGCGGGAACTTGTAGTTTGGCTAACTGGTCAATATGCATATGAAATGCCGATTAAGGAGTCTGCTGGGGCTGGCGGCTGTGCTCGCTGCCTGGTCCGCGCAGACGGCAGCGGATACCGAGCTACTGCCTGCGAATGCGACGCGCTACGACCAGGAATACCCGGTCATCGCCTACTCGGGTCCCGCGACGCATAACCGCGTCTGGCGCCTGCAGCAGCAGCTGGCCAGTGGAGCCCTGCATTTGGACTGGGAGCCCGGCTTCGGTTACCTGCGCTCGCTGCTCCATGCATTGCAGATCAACATGGATTCCCAGATTCTGGTGTATTCGAAGACAAGCCTGCAGGCGGCCAGCATCAGCAGCGCAACGCCGCGCGCCCTGTACTTCAATGACGACACCTACGTCGGCTATATCCATGGCAGCACGCTGATCGAATTCACGGTCATCGATGCGCAACTTGGTGTGGTGTTCTTCGGCCTCGACAACCGGCAGCAGGTGCCGGTGCAGCTGGAGCGCGAGGGGGGGCGCTGCCTGACCTGTCACGATACCTATTCGATGATGGGCGGAGGCGTGCCGCGGGTGCTGGTGATGTCGGCGCCGGTCGAAGGTCCGGCTGACACGCGCACCTTCAGCAGCGCCTCGGATGTGGACGACCGTACGCCCATCGCGCAGCGTTGGGGCGGCTGGTATGTCACGGGCAGGCATGGCAGGCAAACCCATTTTGGCAATCAGCCCTTGCGTGAGGAACGTGACGGCGAGCGTCTGCGCATGCTGCTGCCATCGCGGGCCAACCTGCACACGCTGTCAGCCTATTTCGACACTGACCAGTATCTCTCCGACAAGAGCGACATCGCCGCACTGCTGGTACTGGAACACCAGTCTTTCGTGCAGAATTTCATCACCCGCGCCAATTACAAGATCCGCACTGTGATGACGCGCGAAGCCCACGCGCAGGGCGCCACCGCCCACACCTGGGCGGAATTGAATCCGGCCGATCAGTCGCTGATCCGCGGGATGATCGAGCCACTGGTGCGGGCGCTTTTCTTTGCCGACGCCGCCACTTTCAACGATCGCATCGAAAGCAGCAGCGGCTTCGCCGCGCGCTTCTCGAAGTCCGGACCTCTCGATTCCAGAGGCCGCAGCCTGCGCGAGCTGGATCTCAGGACCCGCCTGTTGCGCTATCCGTTGAGCTACCTGATCTATTCCGACCACTTCGATGCGCTGCCACCCTACGCGCTGGATTACATCGAAGGACGCATCGCCGAAGTGCTGCAGGGGCGTGATTCCACCGGCCTGTCGGCACGCATCGACGCGGCCGACCGTGCGGTCATCGCGCAGATATTGATCGACACCAAGCCGCGCCTTGCCGCAAGGCTGCAGGGCAGGCCAGCAGTCGTTGCCCCGGCATCTGGGGTCAAGGGCAGCTGACGGCCGCGCGGCAGCCGCTGCGGATGGGTAGAATCCCTCCGCCGTGGACCGACACCTGATCCAGTTTCCGCCCAAGCACCTTGCGTTGCGCGAGGACGTGCACCAGTTGGGCGTGCTGGTGGGCGAAATGCTGCGTGAGCAGGGCGGCGATGTGCTGTACACCCTGGTCGAGGAAGACCGGCGTGCCGCCATCGAGCGCCGCGATGTCGAAGGCTCTGCCGACCGCCTGGATCAGCGCGTGGCGGGGCGTCCACCCGAGATTGCCCGCGAACTGGTGCGCGCCTTCTCCACCTGGTTCCAGGCGGTCAACCTGGCGGAAAAGGTGCATCGCATCCGGCGGCGGCGCGAGTACTTCCTCGCCGATGGTGGTCGCCCGCAACCCGGCGGCATCGAAGACGCGCTGGCGCAGATCAAGGCTCAGGGCCTGTCGCTGGATGAAGTCCTGCAGCTGCTGGCGAGCCTGCGCATCCAGCCCATCTTCGTCGCGCATCCCACCGAATCCACGCGCCGCACCCAGCTGCGGCGCTGGCAGCGCATGGCCGCTGCTTTGCTGGAAAGGCTCAATCCCAACCTGGATCCGCAGGAACTGCGCCATGTATGGGCGCGCCTGCGCACCGAGATCACTACCGGCTGGCAAACCGAGGAGCATCCACGGCAGCGGCTGACCGTGGCCGACGAGCGCGAGTACGCAATGTTTCATTTTGCCGAGGTGCTGTACCGGATCGTGCCGACGTTCTATGAGGAAATCGGCACCGCGCTGGGCAACCTCTATGGCGTCGACCTGTCGGCAGTGGATCCGCCAACGGTACTGCGGTTCGGCAGCTGGGTCGGCGCGGACATGGAAGGCGCGCCCGATGTGCATGCGAAGACGATTCGCGAAACCCTGGCGCGCCAGCAGCAGGTGATCGTCAAGGAATACCACGCGGAGTGCGTGCAGCTGTCGCAGTTGCTGTCGCAGAGCGCGAGTCGTGTGCCGATCTCCGCGGAGCTGCGCCGCCGCATCGATGAGTACGAAATGCTGCTGCCGGGTGCCCGTTCGGTGGCGCCGGCGCGGCATGACCAGATGCCGTATCGCGTGTTTTTCGCACAGGTCGGCGAGCGGCTGCGCCACACCCACGAAGGGCTGTCCAACCGGTACGAACGGGTCGAACAGTTCCGTGCCGACCTGCTGCTGGCGGTAAACAGCCTGCAGCAGAATCGCGGTGGCAATGCGGGCTATCAGCTGGTGCGGCGGCTGCTTTTGCGGGTCGACACCTTCGGCTTCCACATGGCCACGCTGGATCTGAAGCAGCGCGCGGAAGTGCACCATCGCGTCATCGGCCAGGGCATGGATGATCCGCAGTGGCTGCATCGCAGCCGCGCGGAACGCATGACCCGTCTGGCCGATATCCTGCGTCGTGATCTGGGACCGGTTGCTCCGCTCGATGCCTTGAGCCGGCGCACGCTGGCGGTGTTCGAAACCGCCATGCAGTGCCGCGCCCGCTATGGCGAACGCGCCATCGGCAGCTACGTCGTGGCGACGACCGAAGGCCCCGACGACATCCTGGCGCCGCTGGTACTGGCTCGCTGGGCCGGCGTGGATGATCGCCGTTCCGGCGCTGTCGGCATGGACTTCGCGCCACTGTTCGAATCCGGTGACAGCCTGCGCGCCGCCGGTTCCATCATGCGTGAACTGCTCGAGAACAGCAGTTATCGCGAGCACCTCGCGGCGCGCGCGGTGCCGCAGCCGCTGCTGGTTGGCTATTCCGAGGCAGGCCGCGACAGCGGCTATCTGTCGATGCGCATGGCGGCGTTCGACGCGCAGCGGGCGCTGTCCCGGACGTTTACCCAGGCCGGGCAGCCGGCGCAGATCCAGCATGCCCGCGGTGGCAGCGTTGCCCGTGGCGGCTCGCGCCTGGACGCAATGATCCGCACTTCACCGCCGGAGACGATCGACGGCACGCTGCACATCACCGAGCAGGGTGAAATGATCAGCCAGAACTACGGGCTGCGTTCCAACGCATTGCGCACGCTGGAACGCGCGTTTGGTGTGCTGGGCATGGCCACGCTAGCCCGCCGCCGCGGCACCGCACTTGTTGAAAAACCCGAGCAGCACGCGCTGATGAGCGGCCTGGCCGAACACAGCCGCCGCGTATGGCGCGCCCTGTTCGTCGAAGATCTGGAATTTCATGATTTCTTCCGCGCCGCCACGCCCATCGACGTGATCGAGCGGATGCAGATCGGCTCGCGCTCCATCTGGGAACAGGCTTGCGGCGGCGTTGGCGTGCTGTCGGTTCGCTCAACGCCGTGGGTGTTTGCCTGGTCGCAGGCGCGGTATTTTCTGCCCGGCTGGTATGGCGCCGGCAGTGCCCTGCAGCGCGTGCTCGCCGAGCAGGGCGCGCTGCCCTGGCGCGACCTGTACGCGCAGTGGCCGTTCTTCGCGCTGGTTATCGACGACATCGAGGCGCAGCTGGCCCGCACCGACCTTGCCATTGCCGAGCAATATGGGGCGCTGGCTTCAACCGGCCTGCGTCGTTACGCCACGGTGCTGCGCGACGAATACCTGCGTACGCGCGAGGCGGTGCTGGCTCTCAAGGAAGAATCCGAGCTGCTGGACGGCGATCGCACGCAGCAGCGCGCCATCCAGTTGCGCAATCCGTATGTGGATCCGATGAACCTGATGCAGGTGGACCTGCTGCGGCGCTGGCGTGCGACGGGGCGGGAAGACGAGGATCTGTTCCAGGCTCTGCTTGCCAGTGTCAGTGGAATAGCCCAGGGACTTCAAACGACGGGTTGAGCCTCCCGGAGAGGCGGCACTGCTGGCGCCGCCCAGGCGGGCTGCAGGGCTGAAGGGCTGACATATAACGCCGACGCAGGTCAAAATGCGCAGTTCGCGGGACTTTCCGCCTGCCATTTGGAATAAAATCCGCTCGTGTACCGCTATGACGATATCGACGCGACGCTCGTAGCCGAGCGGGTCGCCCAGTTCCGCGACCAGACGCGGCGTTTTCTCGACGGCAAGCTGCCGGAAGAAGAATTCCGCCCGCTGCGCCTGCGCAACGGACTCTATATCCAGAAGCATGCGCCCATGCTGCGGATTGCGATTCCCTATGGACTGCTTTCCACCCGCCAGCTGCGCATGCTGGGTCATTTGGCCCGCAAGTACGACCGCGACTACGCGCATTTCACTACCCGCCAGAACATCCAGTACAACTGGCCCAGGCTGGAAGACGTGCCCGACATGCTGGCGGATCTCGCCTCGGTCGAGATGCATGCCATCCAGACCAGCGGCAACTGCATCCGCAACACCACCGCCGATCATTTCGCGGGGATCGCGCCCGACGAGATCGACGATCCGCGGCCGTACTGCGAGATCATTCGCCAGTGGTCGACGCTGCATCCGGAGTTCACCTACCTGCCGCGCAAGTTCAAGATCGCCGTCACCGGCTCACCGGAAGATCGCGCCGCCTCCGAAGTGCACGACATCGGCCTGCACATGCGGCGCGATGCGCACGGGCAGGTGGGTTTTGAAGTGCTCGTCGGTGGCGGACTTGGCCGCACGCCGATCATCGGCAAGGTCATCCGTGATTTCCTGCCGCGCGAGCATCTGCTGTCGTATCTGGAAGCCATCCTGCGCGTCTACAACCAGGAAGGCCGCCGCGACAATATCTACAAGGCGCGCATCAAGATCCTGGTGAAGGCAAAAGGCATCGACGCCTTCCGCGAAGCGGTCGACGCCGAGTGGGCGCTGATCCGCGATTCGGCGCTGAAGCTGGATGTCGCCGAGATCGATCGCGTGCGTGCATTCTTCATTCCGCCGCCGTACGAGACTCGCTCCGACATCAATGTCACGCAGGGCCAGTCGGCCGATTTCCAGGCCTGGTATCGATACAACACGCGGGCGCACAAGGTCCCCGGCTACCGCGCGGTGATCGTATCGCTGAAGGCACATGGCGAGGCTCCCGGCGACATCAGCGCGGACCAGATGGATCGCGTCGCCACTCTCGCCGATCGTGTTTCCAGCGGCGAGGTGCGTGCCACCCACGACCAGAATCTGGTGCTGGGTGAAGTGCGGCAGATCGACCTGCTGGAAACCTGGCAGACGCTGCAGGCGCTGAATCTGGCGACGCCGAACATCGGCATGCTCACCGACATGATCTGCTGCCCGGGTCTCGATTTCTGCAGCCTGGCCAATGCCGGTTCCATCGGCATCGCCAAGCAGATCCACGAACGCTTCAACGACTTCGACTATCTCTACGATCTGGGCCACATCGAGATCAAGATGTCGGGCTGCATGAATGCCTGCGGACATCATCATGTAGGCAACATCGGCATCCTCGGCGTCGATAAACATGGCGAGGAGTGGTACCAGATCACGCTTGGCGGTTCGGCGGGTGCAAGTACTTCACTGGGCACAGTCATTGGCCCGTCAGTGGCAAAGCATGCGGTCGCGGAGACCATCGCGCGCATCCTCGATGTGTACGTGGCGAAGCGCGAAGACGGCGAGGAGTTCCTGGAGACCGTTCGCCGCATCGGTGTCGATCCCTTCAGCGAGCGCGTATATGCCGCAGCTCATTAAGAACCGCGCGCTGGTCCGCAATGAGTGGGTGCTGGCCGGCACGGATGCGGCGGCCGC
>JANPGU010000009.1:0-1736 GCA_031424095.1 Gammaproteobacteria bacterium | reverse complement strand
GGTAGCTGGCCGACTGGACCTCACGGCGTTTTTCGACCGCAATGCGGCTGCCAATGACGAGACATCGCAGTTCGTGAGCGATGCATTGGTGAACAACCCCATGCTCGGCCTCAGCAGCAACGGTGCGGGCCTGGCGGCAGTTTACGACCCCCGCGGCAGCATCAATTTCAAGCTCGGGATGCAGCAGAGCAATCCCGATGCGCTGAACCTCTCCAATTCGTTGTACACGCTGGCCGAAGTCGGCTACCGAGCCCGGCCTTCCTTCCTGGAAGAAGGCAATTACCGGGCCTGGTTCCGCACCGACAACAGCGGCGGCCCCAGACGTACGGCCTATGGCGTCAGCCTGGATCAGAAACTGAATCCGTTCGTGACTGCATTCGGCCGCTATGGCTCCGAGGAAACAGACACCAGCAACGATCACTTCTACAGTGTCGGCATGCAGTTCCAGAGCCGCTGGGTATTCAGCCCTCTGGACGTCTGGGGTGTCGGCTACGCGTCGCTCGATCTGGCGTCGGACGAGAAGGAGCATCTGGTCGAGCTGTACTACAACATGCACCTGTCAGAGAAGCTGCGGTTGTCATTCCACCTGCAGCATGCGACGGAAACGGGCGGCGAAGACGGCAAACGCGCCTTCCTTGTCCCCGGCGTGCGCTTCCAGGCCGGTCTCTAGGCAATCAACGGTTCTTGAGGAAATTTCAAAATGTCCAACACAAAGACTGTCATGGCTGCCTGTGGGCTCGTGCTGATCGCTGGCATCGCCGCCAACGCGGCTGATGCGCCTTCGATGCCCGGCATGCGCATGAATACACCTGCTGGCCCCGGTGTGAAGATCACCGATCCTACGTCGGTGGTGATGATCGTCAATCGTGATTCCAACGACATTGGATTCATGGATATCAAGACGAAGAAGATGATCGGTAGTGTTTTTCTCGGCAACAACGTGAATCCTCACATGGTGATGATGTCGCCGGATGGCCGCTATGTCGTGACGGGCGGCACGCGTGCCAACAAGGCCTACATCATCGAAACTGCCACCTTGAAGCTGGTGAAGGAAATTCCGGTCGATATTGCGCCGGAGCATCTGTCCTTCTCGCCCGACAGCCGCTGGTACTACCAGGGCAATCCGGATGGAGACTCAATTTCGGTCATCGACATGCAGTCTCTGACCAAGATCAAGACCATTCCCGGGTTTGCCGAACCGCTCAACGTGACGTTTACGGCCGATGGATCGAAGGCCTATATCGGCAATTACGGAGCGCATTGGGTGGGCGTCGTGGATGCAAAGCGCCACGAACTACTGAAGAAAATTCAGATTGCCGCGCCCAGCCGCTCCGGGCTGGATCCGGAGCGGTTTCTGGGCGAGATCAAGGGCATCAACATCGCCGCGCCGTCCATCGACGGACGATATCTCTACGCCGCCGACAGCGATCTGGCCGTGGTGGGTGTCATCGATACGCGGGAAGACAAGCTGATCAAGACCATTCGGGTGGGAAAGGATCCGTGGCGCATCTACATGGGCCATGACGGCAAGTACGCCATCACCGTCAACAACGGCGATGAGACCATTTCCATCATCGACCTGAAGAAGAACGAGGTTGCCGCCACGCTGGAAGCCGGTCCAGACATGACCGGCGTCAACTTTGCTGGCGGCAAGGCCTTCGTCATCAGTTCAACCAGCGGCTTCGTGTACGTCTATGACATGAACACGCTCAAATCCGCGGGGCGCATCAAGATCG
>JANPGU010000008.1:0-8617 GCA_031424095.1 Gammaproteobacteria bacterium | reverse complement strand
GCCGGCGCGGCGGCGCTGGGTGTTGCCAGGCTCGATGCAGAAGTGCTGCTGCAGCAGCTGACACAGCGTTCGCGCGCGCAGCTGCTGGCCTATGACGATGCGCTGATCGACGCAGGCACCGTGGCGCTGTTCCGGGCCGGTGTCGAGCGCCGCGCCGCGGGCGAACCACTGGCCTACATCACCGGCGTGCGCGAATTCTGGTCGCTGCCACTGGTCGTGTCGCCGGCAGTGCTGGTGCCCCGTCCGGAAACCGAGCTGGTGGTGGAACTGGCCCTGGCGCATTTCGACCAGGCGCCCCGTTTCGTGGCCGACCTCGGCACCGGTTCGGGCGCCATCGCGCTCGCTCTGGCGCGCGAACGTGGCGCGTGGATGCTGATTGCCACCGATGCATCTGCAGCCGCGCTGGAAGTGGCTGCCATCAACCGCCAACGCCTCGGGATTTCCAATCTCGCCTTGCGCGCGGGCAACTGGTGCGATGCGCTCCCGGCCGAGCCCTTCGACGCCATTGTCAGCAATCCGCCCTACATCGCCGCCAGCCATCCGGCATTGCGGGAACTTGCCCATGAGCCCGAGTCAGCACTGATTGCGGCCAGGGAGGGCTATGCAGATCTCTTCCAGATTGCGGGCGAAGCCCGCCGGCATCTCAAGCCCGGCGGCCTGCTGCTGCTCGAGCACGGCGCGCAGCAGGCAGCGCGGCTGCAGCAGGAGCTCGGCGCTCTGGGTTATGCCAGCATTGCGACGCACCGCGATCTGGCCGGGCTGGAGCGTGTCACCGCGGCGATCTGGCCCTGAACCACAACACGCGGTAATGTTGCGCCCCCATTCGTTTCTCCACCTTCAAGGGCATTCCATGGTCCGTTTCGAAACTTCGCTGGGCGCATTCACGCTGCAACTCGACGCCGAAAAGGCACCGGTCTCGGTCGAGAATTTCCTTTCCTATGTCGATGATGGCTTCTTCGACGGGCTCATTTTCCATCGCGTCATTCCGGGCTTCATGATCCAGGGCGGCGGCATGCTGCCGGACATGAGCCAGAAGAAGAACAAGGCGCAGATCAAGAACGAGGCCGCCAACGGACTCAAGAACGATCGCGGCACCATCGCCATGGCGCGCACCAACGAAGTGAACAGCGCCACGTCGCAGTTCTTCATCAATCTCAGCGACAACGATTTCCTCAATCACTCGCCCGGCAACTACGGCTATGCCGTGTTCGGCAAGGTGGTGGACGGCCTGGACACCATCGACCGCATTGCGAAAGAGCGCACCGGTCGTCGCAAGGGACACGACGACGTGCCGGTAACCGATGTCGTGATCGTCTCCGCCAAGCGCGTCGACGCCACCACGTAATCCGCTTGCCGGCGCGGAGCATGGCGTGAGCGAGCGGCGCGGGTGGTTCCGGCGCCTGCTGCGCCTGCTTGCGCTGGCGGCGGTTGCCGCAGTGGTGTTGTCGCTGCTGGCAGTGGGCACACTGCGTTTCGTCGACCCATGGACCAGCGCGTTCATCATGGAAGCGCGCCTGGCTTCATGGGTGGATGACGATCCGCGGCCGTGGCGCCTGCAGCACCAGTGGCGCGATTACGACCAGATCTCGCGCCAGCTGGCACTGGCCGTCATTGCCTCCGAGGACCAGCGCTTCCCCGAACACGACGGCTTTGACTTCAAGCAGATCCAGAAGGCGCTCGACGATGCGGAGCGCGGGCGGCGCGCCCGTGGCGCGAGCACGATTTCGCAGCAGGTGGCGAAGAACCTGTTCCTGTGGAACGGGCGCAGCTGGGTGCGCAAGGGACTGGAAGCCTGGTTGACGCTGCTGATCGAAGTGTTGTGGTCCAAGCAGCGCATCCTGGAAATCTATCTCAACATTGCTGAACTCGGGCGCGGCATCTATGGCGCCGAGGCCGCAGCGCAGGAGTTTTTCCACAAACCCGCAGCCAGCCTGAGCCGCGCCGAAGCCGCGCGACTGGCGGCGGTGCTGCCGAATCCCATCCGCTACAAGGCGGAGAATCCCGGCCGCTACGTCCTGCTTCGGCAGGGACAGATCGAAGCGCAGATGGTGGCGCTGGGTGGCACGTCGTATTTGTCGACGCTGCAGTAATGCACCGGCGCTGACTGGCGTGCCTAGTTCACGGCGCCCGAAGGCGAACCAGCCGGCAGATGCAGAAACAGCCGTTCCGCATCGACCGCATCAAAGCGGTAAGCCTGCTGACAGAACTCGCAGGTCACGGTGACCGCGCCAATTTCTGCAATGATGGAAGCCACCTCGACCTGCCCCATTCCCTGCAGCATCGCGGCCACGCGCTCGCGACTGCAGCGACAGGCAAAGCGCACCGGCTCGGCGTCGAACAAGCGCAGGTCGCGATTGCCGAACAGGCGCCGCAGCAGCTCCTGTGCATCGCAGGTCAGAAGCTCGGCGCTGGTGAGCGTGCGCAGCAATGCGGTGGCCTCTTCCCAGACATCCTGCACGCTGGCGGCTGCGGCCTCGCCAAGCTCGGCAGGCGCTGGCAGCTTCTGCAGCAACAGGCCGGCGGCATGCTCCGCATCGGCAGCGAGCATGATGCAGGTGGGCAGCTGTTCCGAGACCAGGAAATAGTTCTCGAGACAGGCGGCCAGCGAACCGCCGTCCAGCGGCACGACGCCCTGCCAGGGCTCGACACCCGCGCCCTGCTCGACACTGACCACCAGCCGGCCACCACCGATCATCTGCTGGAATTTTTCCCCGCTGTCGATCCTGGCTGCATCGACATGCGCCACGCCACGCAATGAGCCGGCATCGGTGGCCTGCGCGATCAGCAGGTTTACGCGGCCCGAGCCGCCGGTGAGCTGCAACGTCAGCGTGCCGGTGAATTTCAGCGAAGCAGCGAGCAGACTGGCCGCAGCAAGAGACTCGCCCAGCAGACTCATCACCGGAGCCGGCAGCACCTGGTGCTCGCGCGCCTCGAGCCAGGCCCGCGACAGGTGCACCCAATGACCGCGTACCGGCGCATCCTCGAAAAGGAAGCGCCGCAGGCGATCGCCCTCCGTCACAACCGGCACTGCAACCCGTGCAATTGATCAAGGTCAATCACGGCGCGAGCTTCTTCTTCAGCAGCTCGTTCAACAGCGCGGGATTGGCCTTGCCATCGGTGGCCTTCATCGTCTGCCCGACGAAGAAGCCGAACAGCTTGTCCTTGCCGGAACGGTAGTCGGCCAGCTGCTTCGGGTTGGCCGCCATGATGGCGTCGATGACCTTTTCGATGGCACCGCTGTCGGTGATCTGCTTGAGCCCACGCGCCTCGATGACCGTGTCTGCATCGACGGCTTCGGCCCACATCACCTCGAACACTTCCTTGGCCAGCTTGCCGGAGACCGTGTTGTCGACGATGCGCTGCAGGAGACCGCCCAGCCGTGTGGCCGAGAGTCGGCTATTGCCCACTTCCAGACCATCCTTGTTGAGGAAGGCGGAGAAGTCGCCCATGACCCAGTTGGCAGCGAGCTTGGCATCGCCGGGCACCAGGGCCGCCACTTCTTCATAGAACGCGGCCATCTCGCGACTGGCAGTGAGCACCTGCGCGTCGTAATCGGTGAGTCCATACTGCCCGGCGAAGCGCGCGGCCTTCTGGTCCGGCAGCTCCGGCAGCTTCACGCGCTGTGCGTCGATGTAGGCTTCGTCCAGCATGACTGGCAGCAGGTCGGGATCCGGGAAGTAGCGGTAGTCGTTGGCCTCTTCCTTCGAGCGCATCGAACGGGTCTCGTCCTTGGCCGAATCGTAGAGGCGCGTTTCCTGCACCACCTTGCCGCCGGCCTCGAGAATTTCGATCTGCCGCTGCACTTCGAGGTTGATGGCCTTTTCGACGAAGCGAAACGAGTTCAGGTTTTTGAGCTCGGCGCGCGTGCCGAGTTTCTCGGCACCGCGTCGCCGCACCGAGACGTTGGCGTCACAGCGGAACGAACCTTCCTGCATGTTGCCGTCGCAGATATGCAGGTAGCGCACCAGCGTGTGCACCTTCTTCATGTACGCGATGGCTTCCTTGGCGGAACGCATGTCCGGCTCGGACACGATTTCGATCAGCGGCGTGCCGGCGCGGTTGAGGTCGATGGCCGAGACGCCCGCGTGACCTTCATGCATCGACTTGCCCGCATCTTCCTCCAGATGCGCGCGGGTAATGCCGACGCGCTTGATGCTGCCGTCTTCCTGCATCACGTCGAGGTGACCCTTCGCCACGATCGGCAGTTCGTACTGGCTGATCTGGTAGCCCTTGGGAAGGTCGGGATAGAAATAGTTCTTGCGCGCGAACACCGATTTGCGCGCGATGGTGGCGTCGACGGCGAGGCCGAACTGCACCGCCATGCGCACCGCTTCGCCGTTCAGCACCGGCAGCACACCCGGATACCCCAGATCGACCAGATCGGCCTGCGTGTTCGGCTCGGCGCCGTATTCCGTGGGCGAACCGGAGAAGATCTTGGTCTTCGTGGCGAGCTGGGCGTGGATTTCCAGGCCAATGACCGTTTCCCATTCCATGTTGATGTCGCTCATGGCGCAAATCCCGCGGCATGGCCCTTTGGCGCCTTGAGATGCCAGTCGGTTTCCTGCTGGTAGCGATGCGCCGCATTAAGCAGTTTCGCTTCGCCGAAATGCGGTCCGATGAGCTGCACGCCAACGGGCAAGCCGCTGGCGAATCCGCAGGGAATGGACAGTGCCGGCAGGCCGGCCAGGTTGGCGCCGATGGTGTAGATGTCGTTCAGGTACATGGTGATCGGGTCACTGGTCTTGTCGCCGATGCCGAAGGCCACCGTGGGCGTGGTGGGCCCGAGCAGCAGGTCGACTTCATTGAAGGCGCGCAGGAAATCCGCATTGATGAGCGCGCGGACCTTCTGGGCCTTGATGTAATAAGCATCGAAGTAGCCGGCCGACAGCACGTAGGTGCCGGTCATGATGCGGCGCTTTACTTCCGCTCCGAAGCCTTCGGCGCGCGAACGCTGGTAGAGATCGGCCAGGTCTTTCGGGTTTTCGCAGCGATGGCCGAACCGCACGCCATCGAAGCGCGCCAGGTTCGATGAGCATTCCGCCGGCGCCACCACGTAATAAGTGGGCACGGAAAGCGGCAGGCTCGGCAGGCTGACTTCTTTCACCACGGCGCCGAGCTTCGTCAGCACGGTCAGCACTTCGCGTACCGGCTGCTCGATCTCGGGCGCAAGACCTGCACCGAAGAACTCCTTGAGGATGCCGATCTTCATGCCGGTGAGCGGCGCATTGAGCGTGGCACTGTAATCGGGCACCGGCACATCAACACTGGTGGAATCACGCGGATCGAAGCCGGCCATGGCCTGCAGAGTCAGCGCTGCATCTTCTGCTGTGACGGTGATCACACCCGCCTGGTCCAGACTGGAAGCAAAGGCGATCATGCCGTAGCGGGAGACCCGGCCGTATGTAGGCTTGATGCCGGTGACGCCGCACAGCGCGGCGGGCTGACGGATGGAGCCGCCGGTGTCGGTCGCGGTGGCCAGGGGTGCCAGGCGCGCGGCCACGGCAGCCGCCGAACCACCCGACGAGCCACCCGGCACCCGCGTGAGATCCCAGGGGTTCTTCACCGGGCCAAAGTAGCTGGTCTCGTTGGACGAGCCCATGGCGAACTCGTCCATGTTGGCCTTGCCGACCATCACCATGCCCGCGGCCTTCAGCCGGGTGACCACGGTGGCGTCATAGGGCGCCACGAAGTTGGACAGCATCTTCGAGCCGCAGCTGGTGAGGACGCCCGCCGTGCAGAAGATGTCCTTGTGGATCATCGGCACGCCGGTGAGTTTGCCGCCGTCGCCCGCAGCCAGTCGCTTATCCGCGACAGCCGCTGCGGCCAGCGCGGATTCGCCTGTGACGCTGATCAGTGAATTGAGCAGCGGCTGGGTCTTCTCGACGCGGGCCAGCGCCTCGCGGGTGAGTTCGACCGAGGAATACTGCTTCGCGGCGAGGCCTGCCGACAGTTGGGCCAGTGTTGCGGCAGCCATTACTCGATCACTGCGTCAAACACTGGCGCACCTTTGAAAGCCGAGGAAATCATTCAATTACCCGTGGTACGAGGTACAGGCCTGCTTCGACCTGCGGGGCATTGCGCTGGTAGAGATCCCGGGAATTCTCCGCGGTGATCTCATCGGGCCGCAGGCGCTGCACCTGCCCCGTGAGCGGATGCGCCATGGGTTCGATGCTGCCGGTATCCGCCTGCTCCAGTTCGCCAACCAGCCCAAGAATGCGGCCGAGCGACTCGGAGTAGACAGGGATCTCTTCGGGCTTGAGCGCCAGGCGCGCAAGACCTGCGATGGTTTCAATCTGACTGGGCGTTAGGCTCATGTGATTCAGGCCGCAAACTTCGGAAAAAACAGCTTCAAATGATACACCGTCGCCTTGCGATATGTCTGATGCGTTGTTAGATTAGCGCCCGCTTCACTCCCTCTCGCCGGCCAAGGTTCACCTCTCAAAATGTTCAAGCGCCTGCGCGGCTACTTTTCCAGCGATCTTTCCATTGACCTCGGCACGGCCAACACGCTGATCTATGTGCGTGGCAAGGGCATTGTGCTCAACGAACCCTCCGTGGTCGCGGTGCAGGACGAAGTCAACCGTGGCGGCAAGATCATCGTCGCCGTTGGCGTCGAGGCCAAGATGATGCTCGGCCGCACCCCGGGCCACATCACGGCCGTACGCCCCATGAAGGACGGCGTCATCGCCGACTTCACGTATACCGAAAAGATGCTGCAGCACTTCATCAAGAAGGTGCATGGCGACCGCTTCATGCGCCCCTCCCCCCGGGTGCTGGTGTGCGTGCCTTTCGGTTCCACCCAGGTGGAACGTCGCGCCATCCGCGAATCGGCTGAAGGCGCCGGCGCACGCACCGTCGCGATCGTCAGCGAGCCGATGGCGGCGGCGGTCGGTGCCGGCCTGCCCACGCACGAAGCGCGCGGCTCGATGGTGCTCGACATCGGCGGCGGCACCTCAGAGGTAGCCGTGTTGTCTCTCAACGGCATCGTCTACGCCAACTCCGCGCGCATCGGTGGCGACCGCTTCGACGAAGCCATCATGAACTACGTGCGCCGCAACTACGGCATCCTCATCGGCGAAGCCACCGCCGAGCGCATCAAGATTGAAATCGGCTCGGCCTATCCCGGCCAGCAGGTCAAGGAACTCTCGGTCAAGGGCCGGAACCTGTCTGAAGGTGTGCCGCGCAGCTTCACACTGAACAGCAATGAAATCCTCGAGGCATTGCAGGAACCGCTGCAGGGCATCGTCGGCGCTGTGAAGCAGGCGCTGGAACAGACCCCGCCGGAACTGGGCGCCGACGTCGCCGAGCGCGGCATCGTGCTCACCGGTGGTGGCGCGCTGCTGCGGGACATCGACAAACTGCTGATGGAAGAAACCGGCCTGCCCGTCGTCATCTCGGAAGATCCGCTCACCTGCGTCGCACGCGGCGGTGGTCGCATCCTCGAGTTGATGGACGACCTGGGCCCTGGGCACTTCGGCCTCGAATAAACAGGAGCTGGTTATCCGCATGGCCTTTGCCGGCGGCGGCCTGAATCGCCCCTCGTCACGCGACTCTGCTCCAGGGCCGCGTTTTTTCGTCTTCGCTGCCATCTCCATCGTGCTGATGTATTTCGACCAGCGCGACGGCTGGGGCGAACGCATCCGTTATGGCCTGCAGGCCGTGGCGTACCCCATCCAGCTTGCCATCGGATCACCGCGCATGCTGTGGTCAGCCACCGCCGATCTGTTTGAAACCCGCGGCAGCCTGCGCGAGCAGAATGCAGCCCTGCAGGAGCGGGAACGCGAGCTTGCGCTCGTGACCATGCGCTATGAGGCGCTGGAACAGGAAAATGCGCGGCTGCGGGACATTCATGGCGTCCTGCCGCAGCTGGTCAGCCGCTCGCAGCTGGCCGATGTGGTCAATGCCGACCTGGGTCGACTGCGCCAGCGGCTGGTCATCAACAAGGGCGACACCAACGGCCTGTTCCGCT
This sequence comes from Gammaproteobacteria bacterium, assembly GCA_031424095.1. Lineage (GTDB taxonomy): Bacteria > Pseudomonadota > Gammaproteobacteria > Steroidobacterales > Steroidobacteraceae > ZC4RG30. The sequence continues at coordinate 648 of JANPGU010000008.1, read as the reverse complement.
CGCAGTCGGTGGTCGATGCCAGCGGGCTGGTCGGACAGCTGGTTCGCGTCGGACCCTGGAGCGCCGAAGTCATGCTGATCACCGACCCGGAGCACGCCGTCCCGGTCGAGGTGGTGCGCAATGGCTACCGCAGTATTGCAGTGGGCACCGGCGATGCCGAGGAGCTGCAGCTGCCCTTTGTGCCCGTCACCGCAGACATCAAGGTCGGCGATGTGCTGGTCACCTCGGGCCTCGGCGGTGTGTTCCCGGCCGGCGTCCCGGTTGCGGTGGTAACCGAGAACACGCGTGATCCCGATGAGATTCTGGCGCGGGTTCGTGCCACGCCGCGCGCCAGGCTCAGGCGCAGCCGGCAAGTGCTGGCGCTCTGGTTCGATCCCAGACACCCGGCTGCACCGGTCAATCCAGACCTGATCAACAAGCTGCCGGAAGCGCCGGCGGGCCCGGCAGTCCCACCGCCGTCAGATGATTCCGCCAGGACCGCGCCCAAGGCAGCAGCGAAGCCTGCCGCGAAACCCGCAGCAGCGGCCACCGAGGCTGCGCCCTGATGTTCGCCGAACGCGAATCGCCGCTGCCGGTCTATATCACCGTACTGATCGCGCTGATGCTGTCGGTACTGCCGCTGCCGCAACTGCTGTCCATTGTCTGGCC
>JANPGU010000007.1:0-2721 GCA_031424095.1 Gammaproteobacteria bacterium | reverse complement strand
CGCAAGCTGTGCGCGCAGGGTCATGTGCTACGCGTGCAATCCGGCGCAGGCATCAATGCCGGCGCGCTGGACGCCCACTACCAGTCCGCCGGTTGCGAAATCGTCGATGCCCCGACAGCTCTGGCTGCATCCCTGGTGCTGAAGGTGCGCGCGCCGTCGGCCGAGGAGCTCGCGCAGATGCAGTCGGGCGCGGTGCTGGTGGGGATGCTCAATCCTTTCGACCGCGATGGACTGGCGCGCGTGGCAGCCGCAGGAATCACCGCCTTTGCCCTGGAAGCCGCGCCGCGCACCTCGCGCGCCCAGAGCATGGATGTACTGAGCTCGCAGGCCAACATCGCCGGTTACAAGGCCGTGATATTGGCCGCTGACCATTATCCGCGGCTCTTCCCGATGCTGATGACTGCGGCGGGAACGATACGCGCTGCGCGCGTGGTGGTGCTGGGAGTGGGAGTCGCCGGCCTGCAGGCCATCGCCACCGCCAAGCGGCTGGGTGCGGTGATCGAGGCCAGCGATGTGCGTCCGGCAGTGAAGGAACAGGTGGAGAGCCTGGGTGCGAAGTTCATCGATGTACCGTACGAATCCGATGCTGAGCGTGAAGCCGCGGTGGGTGTGGGCGGCTATGCGAGGCCCATGCCGGCCTCCTGGCTCGAGCGCCAGAAGGTCGAGGTCGCGCGCCGCGTGGCGCAGGCGAATGTGGTGATCACCACGGCGCTGATTCCCGGCCGCGCCCCGCCGCAGCTGGTGAGCGAGGAAATGGTGCGCTCGATGCAGCCGGGCAGCGTGATCGTCGATCTGGCCGCGATCGCCGGCGGCAACTGTGCGCTGACCGAACCCGGCCGCACGGTGGTCAAACACGGCATCACGCTGATCGGCGAGACCAATCTGCCGGCGCTGGTGCCTGCCGACAGTTCGGCGCTGTATGCGCGCAATGTGTTTGATTTCCTGAAGCTGATCCTCGTCAAGGATGGCGGCTTCGTCATGCCGCCGGACGATGACATCGTCAGCGCCTGTCTCGTGACCCACGCCGGCGAAGTGAGGAAAGCCTGATGGAAGCCGTTTCACCCCTGGTCGAACACCTCATCATCCTCGTGCTGGCGATCTACGTGGGCTACCACATTGTCTGGAACGTCACCCCCGCGCTGCATACGCCCCTGATGGCCGTCACCAATGCGATCAGCGCCATCGTGATCGTGGGCGCCATGCTGGCGGCAGCGCTCACTGCCACGCCGCTGGCGCGCGGCATGGGCCTGGTGGCCGTCGCACTGGCCGCGGTGAACATCGTCGGCGGCTTCCTGGTGACGCGCCGCATGCTGGCGATGTTCAAGAAGCCCGAGCGCAAGTCGGCCGGAGATGCCGGCAAATGAGCCTCAATCTCGTCACGTTGCTGTATCTGCTGGCAAGTTGCTGCTTCATCCAGGCGCTGAAGGGCCTGTCGCATCCCGCCACGTCCATTCGTGGCAATGTGTTCGGCATGGCCGGCATGGCCATCGCCATTGTTACCACCGGCGCCCTGATCCTGCGCCTGTCCGGCGGCGCCGTGACCGGCATCGGCTGGACGCTGGCGGCATTGCTGGTCGGGGGCGGCTTTGGCGCCTGGCGTGCCCGCACCGTCGAGATGACCAAGATGCCGGAGCTGGTGGCTTTCTTCCACAGCATGGTCGGCCTGGCTGCGGTGTGCATTGCCGTGGCGACTGCCCTTGAACCCTGGGCCTTTGGCATTGCCGCACAGGGCGAACCGGCACCACTGGGCAATCGCCTGGAACTCGCGCTCGGCGCAACCATCGGTGCGATCACGTTCAGCGGCTCGGTCATCGCCTGGGGCAAGCTCTCGGCCCGATACAAGTTCCGGTTGTTTCGCGGCGCACCGGTGGTGTTCAGCGGCCAGCATCTGCTCAACGCCCTGCTCGGCTTCGCCATGATTGGATTGATCCTGGTGTACATGATCGGCGGCGTGCAGCTGGCCCTGTGGGTGGCCATTGGCCTTGCTTTCGTGCTGGGCGTCACGCTGATCATTCCGATCGGTGGCGCGGACATGCCGGTGGTGGTGTCGATGCTCAACAGCTATTCGGGCTGGGCTGCTGCGGGCATCGGCTTCAGTCTCAACAACAGCATGCTGATCATCGCGGGCAGCCTGGTGGGCAGTTCCGGCGCCATCCTTTCCTACATCATGTGCAAGGCGATGAACCGCGCCTTCTTCAGTGTGATCCTGGGTGGATTTGGCGCCGATGCCGGTTCGTCCGTAGCGCAAACCGAACAACGCGCGGTAAAGAGCGGCAGCGCGGAGGACGCGGCCTTCATGCTGGCCAATGCGGAAAGCGTCATCATCGTGCCCGGCTATGGGCTGGCGGTGGCGCGCGCCCAGCACGCTGTGAAGGAACTGGCGGCAAAGCTCGTGGCCAAGGGCGTACACGTGCGTTACGCCATCCATCCGGTGGCCGGCCGCATGCCCGGACACATGAACGTGCTGCTGGCCGAGGCCGAGGTGCCCTACGACCAGGTCGTGGAAATGGAAGACATCAATTCGGAGTTCGCGCAGACCGACGTGGCCGTGATCCTCGGCGCCAATGATGTGGTGAATCCGGCCGCACTGGTCAAAGGCAGTCCCATCTACGGCATGCCGATACTCGAGGCCTACAAGGCGCGCACCATCATCGTCAACAAGCGCAGCATGGCCAGTGGCTATTCCGGGCTCGACAACGAACTGTTCTACAACGACAAGAC
>JANPGU010000006.1:0-4026 GCA_031424095.1 Gammaproteobacteria bacterium | reverse complement strand
CCCAAGGCCAAATTGTCCCGCCGTGAAGGCACCGACCTGTACCTGAAGAGCGCGCGCCGCCCGATCAGCGACAAGGCCAAGTTCGAGACCAAGCCTGGCCATGCAGGTGGTGCAGCGTGGCTACGAACTCAATGGCCGCTTGCTGCGTCCGGCGCGGGTGATTGTTTCCCGTGCGCCCGGCAGTACTTGAATCCATACACATCCGCTCCCAGATAGAGCTTCAACCAGCCCGGTAGCGGGCGATTCTTTCGAAGGTATACGCAAATGGCAAAAATCATCGGAATCGACCTGGGAACCACCAACTCCTGCGTCGCGGTCATGGAAGGCGGCAAGCCGCGCGTCATCGAGAACAGCGAAGGCGATCGCACCACGCCATCGATCGTCGCCTATACCAAAGACGGTGAAGTCGTGGTCGGCCAGTCGGCCAAACGCCAGGCGGTGACCAATCCCAAGAACACCCTGTTTGCGGTAAAGCGGCTGATCGGCCGCAAGTTCAAGGACGACGTCGTTCAGAAGGACGTCCAGATGGTGCCGTACAAGATCGCGGCCGCCGAGAACGGCGACGCCTGGGTCGAAGTACAGGGGAAGAACCTTTCCCCGCCGGAAATTTCCGCACGCGTGCTCGCGAAGATGAAGAAGACTGCCGAGGACTACCTGGGCGAGGAAGTCACCGAGGCCGTCATCACTGTGCCGGCGTATTTCAATGACTCACAGCGCCAGGCGACCAAGGATGCAGGCCGCATCGCCGGCCTCAATGTCAAGCGCATCATCAACGAGCCCACGGCGGCTGCGCTGGCCTATGGCCTCGACAAGGTTGCCGCGGGCGATCGCAAGATCGCCGTGTATGATCTGGGCGGCGGCACCTTCGACGTTTCGATCATCGAGATCGCGGAAGTGGACGGCGAGCGCCAGTTCGAAGTGCTGTCGACCAATGGCGATACCTTCCTCGGCGGCGAGGACTTCGACAACCGCATCATCCATTTTCTGGCTGACGAGTTCCTGAAGGAATCCGGCGTCGATGTGCGCAAGGATCCGCTGGCCATGCAGCGCCTGAAGGAAGCCGGCGAGAAGGCGAAGATCGAACTATCGTCCAGCCAGCAGACCGATGTGAATCTGCCGTACATCACGGCCGATGCGGCGGGCCCCAAGCACCTGAGCGTGAAGCTCACTCGCGCCAAGCTCGAATCGCTGGTGGAAGAACTGGTCAAGCGCACGGTCGAACCTTGCCGCATCGCGTTGAAGGACGCGGGCCTGTCGGCGGGCGACGTGGCGGAAGTCATCCTGGTCGGCGGCCAGACGCGCATGCCGCTGGTGCAGAAGTACGTGAAGGACTTCTTCGGCAAGGAACCGCGCCGTGACGTGAACCCGGATGAAGCGGTGGCCGTGGGCGCCGCGATCCAGGCCGGCGTGCTGGCGGGTGAGGTCAAGGACGTGCTGCTGCTCGATGTGACGCCGCTGTCACTGGGCATCGAAACGCTGGGCTCGGTCATGACCAAGCTGATCGAAAAGAACACCACGATTCCGACCAAGGCTTCGCAGGTGTTCTCCACCGCGGACGACAACCAGACGGCCGTGACCATCCATGTGCTGCAGGGTGAGCGCGATCGCGCCACCGACAACAAGTCGCTCGGCCGCTTCGATCTGAGTGAGATCGGGCCGGCACCGCGTGGCATGCCGCAGGTCGAGGTCACCTTCGACATCGATGCGAACGGCATCCTGAATGTGTCGGCCAAGGACAAAGGCACAGGCAAGGAGCAGAAGATCGTCATCCGCGCCTCGAGCGGTCTTTCCGAAGATGAGATCAAGCGCATGGTTGCCGATGCCGAAGCCCATGCCGAGGAAGACAAGAAATTCCGCGAACTGGTGGAATCGCGCAATCGCGCCGACGCGATGGTGCACTCCACCGACAAGTCGCTGCAGGAACTGGGCGAGAAAGTGCCGGCCGGCGATCGTGCGGCGGCGGAGTCCGCGCTGTCGGATCTGCGTACCGCCCTCAAGGGTGATGACAAGGATGCCATCGATCGCAAGGCCGAAGCGCTGGCCAAGGCGTCTTCGGGCCTGATGGCAGCTGCGCAAGCGGGCGCGGCAGGTGCGGCAGGCGCCGCAGGTGCGGCAGACGCTGGCGAGGCGTCGAAGAACGACGATGTCGTCGATGCCGAGTTCGAAGAAGTAAAAGACAAAGACCGCCCGGCCTGAAGGCGGGCTGCAAGGGAATCGATAGCGCATGGCGAAACGTGACTACTACCAGATACTCGATGTAGCGCGTGATGTGTCGGAGGCCGACCTCAAGAAGGCCTACCGACGCCTCGCCATGAAGCTGCATCCGGATCGCAATCCGGACGACAAGGCAGCCGAAGAGCAGTTCAAGGAAGCGAAGGAAGCGTACGAAGTGCTTTCCGATGCCGCCAAGCGTGCAACGTACGACCAGTACGGCCACGCTGGACTGGACCAGCAGCGTGGCGGTGGTGGCCATCCCGGCGAAGGTTTCGGCGATATCTTCGGCGATGTGTTCGGCGACATCTTCGGCGGCGCGCGTCGTGGCGGCCGTTCGCAGGTATTCCGTGGCGCCGACCTGCGCTATGAGCTGGAGCTCGACCTGAGCCAGGCGGTCTTCGGCGCCGCGATCGAGATCGATGTGCCGAAGCTGTGCGAGTGCGATACCTGCAAGGGTTCGGGCGCAGCCAAGGGCTCCAATCCCAGCCAGTGTGACACCTGCCACGGTACCGGCCAGGTGCGCGTGTCGCAGGGCTTCTTCCAGCTGCAGCAGACCTGCCCGCGCTGTCGCGGCAGCGGCAAGATCGTCAAGAACCCCTGCGACACCTGTCTTGGGCAGGGGCGGGTGCGACGCACGAAGAAGCTGTCGGTGAAGATACCTGCAGGCGTTGATAACGGTGATCGCATCCGTCTCAGCGGTGAAGGCGAGGCCGGGCGCAATGGCGGGCCGGCTGGCGATCTGTATGTGGAAGTGCATGTTCGCGCGCACGAGATCTTCGAACGCGAGGGGGAGCATCTTTCCTGCGAAGTGCCGGTGAGCTTTGTCACGGCTGCGCTGGGTGGCACCGTGATCGTGCCCACGCTCGAGGGGCAGGTGTCGCTGAAGATTCCACCGGAGACCCAGTCCGGCCGCGTCTTCAGACTGCGCGACAAGGGCGTGAAGCCCGTGCGCGGTGGCGCGCGCGGCGACCTGTTCTGCAAGGTGATGGTGGAAACGCCGGTGAATCTCGCCAGCGAGCAGAAGGAATTGCTGCGAAAATTCGAAGCATCGCTGAAGGCCAATGAGGGCCGGCACACGCCGCGTGAAGAAGGCTTCTTCGAAGGCGTGAAGCGTTTCTTTACCGGCGCGGAGAGCTGATGGACATTCGGGTAGGCATTGTCGGCGTGGCCGGGCGCATGGGCGCGCAGCTGGTCAAGGCCATTCACGAAGCACCCGGCTTGCAGCTCGCGGCTGCCATCGATCAACCCGGTGGCAATGCGATTGGCAAGGATGCGGGCAGCCTTGCGGGTCTCGCGCCAACTGGTATTGCAGTGGGTGCGGATCTGTCCGCGGCGTTGCCAGGGCTCGACGTCGCCATTGATTTCTCGCGCGCCGATGCGGTATCCGGCACGGCCGATGCCTGCGCCGCCGCCGGCGTGGCGCTCATGGTCGGTACCACCGGGCTCGATGCAGCCACGCTGGCTCGCCTCGAAGCGGCCGCAACCCGGGTGCCCGTACTGCGTTCTGCCAACACCAGTCTCGCGCTCAACGTGCTGCTCGACCTCGTGCAGCGCGCGGCCGGCGCATTGCCCGCCGGTTACGACATCGAAATCCTCGAAGCCCACCATAGGCACAAGGTCGATGCGCCCTCGGGAACGGCACTGGCGCTGGGCGAGGCCGCTGCGGCAGGTCGTGGCGAGCAGCTGCCGCGTGCTGTGAACCTCACGGGTGCGCAGCCAGGCGCGCGCGCGTCCGGCGGCATCGGCTTCTCGGTGGTGCGCGGCGGCGACGTGGTGGGGGAGCACGACGTACGCTTCCTTGGGGCGGGCGAA
>JANPGU010000005.1:0-16426 GCA_031424095.1 Gammaproteobacteria bacterium | reverse complement strand
ACGAAGAAGCCCTTGCCGGTCTTGCCGAAGTTGGCTTCCGGATTGAGGATCGGCGCCCAGTTGTTGGCCTTGTCGAAACCGGTCAGCCAGTTGGCGTATGGCACCACCAGTCTCGCGCTCAGCACTTTGCCGGTGGCCGCTTCGATCACATAGAACACGCCGTTCTTGGGGATCTGCATCACCACGTGCTTCTTCTGGCCGTCGATGGTCAGGTCGGCGGTGGTGAGCGGCGAGGTGTTGTCGAAGTCGAAGCTGTCCATGGGCACGGTCTGGTAGTGCCACTTGTATTTGCCCGTCTTCGCGTCGAGCGCGACGATCGACGCGGTGAAGAGATTGTCGCCGCCACCGGGTGAGCGCACCTCGGCCGGCCATGGTGCACCATTGCCGGTGCCGAAGATGATGGAGTCGGTCTGCTTGTCGTAGACCATGCCATCCCAGGGCGTGGCGCCGCCGCCGGTCTTCCACCAGTCACCCTTCCAGGTTTTGGCGGCCATTGCCATCACCGGATCCGAAGCCACGCCGTCCGGACCCTTGGAAGGATCACCCGGCACGAGGAAGAACTTCCACAGGCGCTTGCCCGTATCGGCGTCAAAGCCCGACATGAAACCACGCTGGTGATATTCCCCGCCGGCCTGACCGATGAATACCACGCCATTGCCGATGCGCGGTGCGCCGGTGATCGACATGGCATCGTTCGGGTTGGTGGTCTGCGTCTCCCAGACCCTGGTGCCTTTCCTTGCATCTACGGCAACGAGGCGACCATCAAGCGTGCCCCAGATGATCTTGCCCTTGTAATACGTCGCGCCGCGATTGGAGTTGTTGCAGCACAGGCTGGTGGCGGCCAGTTCGCGCGGCACCTTCGGATCGTATTTCCAGATCTGCTTGCCCGTCTTCGCGTCAAAGGCGTAGCCCTTGCTCCACGGCGTGGTCACATAGATCAGGCCATCGACAACGATGGGCGTGGACTGCCACTGCCCGCGCTCGGCGAGATCGGCAAACCAGGCCAGGCCGAGGTCCTTCACGTTGTCGGCATTGATCTGTGTCAGCGGACTGAAGCGGGTTTCATTGCCATCGCGACCATGCTCGGTCCACTGCGATGCGTCGGCCGCAGCGCTGCCGTCATTGCTGCTTCCACCTGTGGCCACGCAGGCCACCACGCCAAGCGCAAGTGCAACGCAGGCCGCAACAGATATCAGACGACGCATGAATCCCCCCGGATACAGATAAGGCTATCTGCAGCAGGATACCGGATTCAAGGCTTTATCTGACTGATCTCGACGGTGGTTCGGACGCTGGAACCCGCTTTGACTCGCGCCAGACCGTACGGATCTCCGCTACGCGAAATAGCGCTGCCACCGTTGGCAATGCGCGCCTCGACTTCAATCTCTTCGCCGGCGCTGAAACCACTGCCGGCCAGCATGGCGTCGGTGCTCAGCAGCAGCACATCCTGCGGAAACTTCGCTTCCAGCCGTTTGGCTGCCAGTGGTGGTCCCCGCTGTCCCGGGATGCGCGCCAGCACAAACAGCGGCGCGCCCGCATTGCCTTTGCCAGCCACACCCGCCGCTAGCGTGATGTGCAGCGGCACGGTCACGGTGGCCGCCGGCGCCGCGGCAGAAGGTGCAGCCGCAGCGGCTGACCCGGCACCGCCACTGGTCGCATTGGCCGTGGCATTGCCGGCCATCTGCGCCATGCCATCCAGCGCACGGATCTGCTGCTCGATGATGCTGCGTACATCCGGCGGCGGATTGCCGTCGAGCAGACGCATGAAACGCGCCTTGGCCAGCGGCAATTCGTTGCGCTCGGCGGCGGCGATGGCGCCATAGAACAGCGCCTTTACGGAATTGGGATCGAGCTCCAGCGCCTGCTCGAACATGCGCCCTGCGCGGCCGCTGAATTCACCGCGACCGGCGTTGATCAACGCGTCACCCAGCCCGAGCAGCGCTTCGGCGCTCTTGCCGTTGGCCAGTTTGTCGGCACGCTGATAGGCGCGGGCCGACAAGGAGAATTGTTCGATCACGCCATACGACTTGCCCAGCAGCAGCCAGCCCTGCAGATCATCAGGCTGCTTTTCCAGGCGGCGCGCCAGACGCCCCACCATCGCCATGGGCGAATCTGCAGCCACCTCTGGCTTCGACCAGTTCCAGTTGCTCCACACCGGATAAAGCGCTGCAGCACCACCGGCCAGCAGCAATGCCATGAGGCCGGCCTGCGGCCATGAAACCGGTGCAGCCGCATCACGCCGCACCAGCGGCCAAACTACCAGCACCAGCGCCGCCAGGGTCAGCAGCGCTGCAAGAATGATGAAGCCACTCATGATCGCCCCGGCTCTTCGCCCACTTCCGAGGTGTCGTTGGCGAGCAGCGCACGCCGCTGTCGCAGGATGCGCCAGGCAATGCCCGCACCACCGAGCAGAAATATACCGGGTGCCAGCCACAGCCAGGCATTGGCCAGCGACCAGCGGGGCTTCAGCAGGATTACCTCGCCGTAACGATCCACCATGTATTCCTGCACTTCGGTATTGGTCTTGCCAGCCTGCACCATCTCGCGCACCTGGCGGCGGATGTCCGCGGCGAACATGGCCTGCGTATCAGCCACGGTTTCACCCTGGCACTTCAGGCAGCGCAGTTCATGGATCAGTTCCAGATAGCGCTGCTGCTGCAGGGGATCGGCCAGCGGCGGTGCCGGATCGATTGCATGAGCGGCCACGCTGAAAAGCGCCATCACGGTGAGGAATGCGATGAAGCGCATCACTGCTTCGCGCCATCGACCAGCGGCAGCATGATGCTGCGCCAGCTGTCGGGGGTAATCACGCCCACCACCTTGTGCACAATCACACCGGCGGGATTCACGAGGAAACTCTCCGGCGCGCCATACACGCCGTAATCGATGGCCGCACGACCCTCCCGATCCACCGCGACAACGGTGTAGGGGTTGCCCAGCTCCATCAGCCATTGCCGCGCGGCTGCGTCATCATCCTTGTAATTCAGACCGATCACGGCAACCTTGCCAGCACGCTGAATGTCGAGCAGCGTCTGGTGTTCGGCGCGGCATTCCACGCACCAGGTTCCCCACACATTCAGCAGGTACCACTGACCCTCGAAGCTGGCGCTGTTTACGGTGGCGCCTTCCTCCAGCAGGTTTGGCAACGAGAATTCCGGCGCCACCTTGCCGATCAGCGCCGACTTCACGAACTGCTTTTCAGGAGCACGCTTGAGCGACACGCCGAATACAACCACCAGCAGCGCGAATGCCAGCAGCGGCAATGCAAAGCGGTTCATGCCCGCCCGCCCTGCAGCGATTCACCGGAAGTAGCCGCTGCGCGTTCATCGGCCGCTTCCTTGCGGCGTCGATAGCGGCGATCCAGCGTGGCGAGAAACCCGCCCAGGGACATGAGCCCCGCGCCAAACCACACATAACGCATCAGCGGTCGCACCTGGAAGCGGAAACTCCATGCGCCCTTGCCGACTTCCTCACCCAGGGTGGCGAGCAGATCCCGCTTCCAGCCCACTCCCAGCGATGCCTCGGCCAGCGCCTGCTGCTGCACCAGATAATTGCGACGCTCGGGGAACAGTACAGTCTCCGGCTTGCCATCGTGCGTCACGACCACACGTGCGCGCGTGGCTGAGTAGTTCGGTCCGTCGACGTCTTCAACGCCCTCGAAACGGAATGCATAGCGGCCAAGCTCGATCTGCTGCCCGGGTGCCAGCGCGACATCGCGCTCGATCATGCGGGTCTCCATGGTGGTGATGCCCAGCGTCACCACGCCGAGGCCGATGTGCGCAAGCGTCATGCCGAGCACCGAAGCCGGGATGGTGATGCCGCGGCGCAGGCGATCCAGCGGATCGACCAGCGACGTCACCACGATCCACGCCGCCAGCACCACGCCGATCGGGCCCAGCAGCGAACGATCCCCGTAGACGCCGACGATCAGCGCCAGACCCAGCACCACCGCGAGGGCCAGGCTGCCCAGGATGCGGGTGCGCGACTCACCCAGCGCGCCACGCTTCCAGCGCGAGAAGGTGCCGACCGACACCAGCGCCAGCAGTGGCAGCACCGGCAGCATGAAGGTCGGATTGAAGTACGGCGCGCCCACCGACATCGTGCCCAGGCCCAGCACATCGGCAAAAAACGGCGCCATCGTGCCGCCGAACACCACGGCCGTCGCGATCACCAGCAGGATGTTGTTGAACAGCAGGAAGCTTTCGCGCGACACGAGGTCGAAGCCGGCGGACGAACGCAGCATCGGCGCCCGCCATACATACAGCGTCAGCGCTCCACCGATGGTGAGCACCAGGAATGCGAGGATGAAAATGCCACGCGCGGGATCGGCCGCAAAACTGTGCACCGACACCAGCACGCCCGAGCGCACCATGAACGTGGCCAGCAGGCAGAACGAGAAGGCCATGATGGCCAGCAGCAGCGTCCAGCTCTTGAACAGGCCGCGCTTGTCGGTCACTGCCAGCGAATGGATCAGCGCAGTGCCGAGCAGCCACGGCATCAGGATGGAATTCTCCACCGGATCCCAGGCCCAGTAACCACCCCAGCCCAGCTCGTAGTACGCCCACCAGCTGCCAAGCGCGATGCCGGTGGTGAGGAACATCCACGCCACGGTAGTCCACGGCCGCGTCCAGCGTGCCCACACCTGGTCGAGCTTGCCTTCCAGCATGGCCGCGCAGGCAAACGCAAAGGCCACCGAAAAGCCCACATAGCCCACGTAGAGCATGGGCGGATGGATGGTCAGGCCGAAATCCTGCAGCACTGGATTCAGGTCGACACCATCGGGCAGGCCGGGCTGCAGGCGTTCGAATGGATTCGACGTTGCCAGTGAGAACAGCAGAAAGCCCACGCTGATGATGCCGAGCACACCGAGCACACGCGCCACGAACGGCCGCGGCAACGTATTGGAGAAAGACGCGACCGCGAGCGTCCAGATCGACAGCACGAACACCCAGAACAGCAGACTGCCTTCGTGATTGCCCCAGGCGGCCGCCACGCGGTAGTACACGGGCAGCGCGGAATTGGAATGTCCGGCCACCATGCGCACCGTGAAATCGTTGTGCACGAAAGACCAGATCAGGCAGCCGAAGGCCAGCCCGAGCAGCACGAACTGGCCGGCCACTGCGGGATACACCGCCGCTATCCAGCGCTGCTGCCCCTTCCAGGGACCGGCGATGCCGAAGAAGGACTGCGCCACTGCCAGCAGCAGCGCGAGAATCATCGCGAACTGGCCGATCTCGGGAATCATCAGGTGCCCTGCGGTGGATTGTCGAGCCGCGATTCACCCTTCTTCAGGGCCTTGCCTACGGCAGGAGGCATGTAATTCTCGTCGTGCCGGGCAACGACTTCGTCGGCGATAAACACGCCTTGCGTGTTGATCCTGCCGTAGGCCCACACGCCGGAATCTTCCTTGAACAGGTCGGGGAGCACACCCGTGTAACTGGCCGGCACGTCGCTGCGGAAGTCAGTGACGACGAAACGAACCTCGAGAGTGCCGGCGATGCGCTGCACGCTGCCCTTCTTGACCATGCCGCCGATCTGGAAGCGTTTGCCGGGCTTCACCGCACCACCGACAACCTGGGTCGGATCCTTGAACCCGATGCTGCCGTTGAATGCCTTCAACGCGAACCCTGCTGCCACCGAGACGCCGGCGATGATGCCCAGCACCATGAAAAGGCGTCGCTTGCGTACCGGATTCATGACTGCTCCTGCATTGCCAGACGGCGGCGTGCTTCCTGCACCGCGCGGCGCTGTTGCCGGCGTGCCATCCAGACGTTCAACACCAGTCCACCGATGGCGATCGCATAGGCCGACCACACATAGGCGCCATAGCCACTCATGTCGAGAAACTCGCTCACGTCGCCTCCCGCGCCAGCACTTCGCGCAGCCAGGCGCCGCCGCGCTCGCGGCGCATCACTTCCGCCCTGGCGCGCATCAGCATGATGGCGAGGAAATAAAACGTGTAGGCCGCGATCATGACCAGCAGTGGCCAGGCCATCGACATCGGCATCGAGGGACCATCGCTGCGCAACAGCGTTGGCGCCTGATGCAGGGAATTCCACCAGTCGACCGAAAAGTGGACGATGGGCACATTGACGACACCAACGATGGCCAGCACGGCGCTCGCACGATCGGCGCGATCGCGATCTTCAATGGCACCGCGCAGCCCGATGTAGCCGAGAAAGAAGAACAGCACGAACAGCTGCGACACGATGCGCGGATCCCAGGCCCAATAGGTGCCCCAGGTCGGCTGGCCCCAGATCATTCCGGTGATCAGCGACACGGCCGTAAACGTCGCGCCGGCTGGCGCGCAGGAAGCCGCGACGGCATGCGCGATCTTGATGCGCCAGATCAGCCCGACGGCAGCGGCAATCGCCATCCAGGTATAGGTCATCAAGGACAGGTACGCCGACGGCACATGCACATAGATGATGCGGTACGCATCACTCTGGAAATAGTCCACGGGGGCGGCTACCAGGCCGCCGTACAGCCCGACCAGCAGCAGCAGCACCGCGATGCCCAGAAACCACGGCGCCCACCTGCCGGCGAAGCGGTAGAAATATGGCGGCGAGCCGAAGCGATGGAACCAGACCCAGTTCATGATGAGCAGTTTACTCCAGGCTGATGCGAACAGCCGCCGCCGCCGCCAGCGGCGCCAGCGTCAAGGAAAGCACGCCCATCGCGGCCAGCAGATACAGCGCACCGGACGCATCGTCGCCGGCAATCGCCAGCGCCGTTGCGCGCGCCCCGAATACCAGCACCGGCATCGCCAGTGGCAGCACCAGCAGCGACAGCAAGGCACCACCACGCCGTACACCCAGCGTGAGACCTGCGCCGATGGAGCCCAGCAGGCTCAGTGTCACGCTGCCGAGCAGCAGTGCCACGAATATGCCAGGCGCTGCCTGCGGTGGCGCACCCAGGCTGATTGCCGCCAACGGACCGAACAGTGCCAGGGGCAATCCAGTGAGCAACCAGTGTGTTGCCGTCTTCGCCAGCAACAACGCCGTGAATGGTTGTCCAGACAGCACGTACTGCTCCAAAGTTCCATCGCGTGCGTCTTCGCGATAGAGAAAGTCGAGCGCCAGCAGCGACGCCAGCAACAGCGACACCCACAGCGCCGCGGGTGCCAGTTGCCGCAGGCGCGCCGCTTCCGGATCCAGTGCCAGCGGAAACAGCACCGTGACGATCGCGAAAAAGGCCAATGGCTGCAGCCACTCGCCGGGTCGGCGGTACGCCAGCAGCAGGTCGCGCTGCAGGATCGCGGTTGCGGCCGCTGCGGCCGAGTTGCGCATGACGTTCAAACGACCTCCTGCGGCAACTGCCATTGGCGGCAGTCTGCATCAGGCAACGCGATGGCGTGATGTGTCGCAAGAATCGCCATGCCACCGCGCCGTACATGGGCCAGCAGCAGGCTCGCCAGCAGCTGCTGGCCGGCGCTGTCCAGGTTCGCTGCGGGCTCATCCAGCAACCACAACTTCGCGTTCCACAGCGACAGCCGCGCCAGCGCCACGCGACGCTGCTGACCGGCAGAGAAACTGCGCACCGGCTGGGCCGGGTCACTGTGCGCCAGACCCACGTCCACCAGCGTGACGCGCAGACGCTCCGCGGTTACCGGACTGCGCATGGCGCAGGCATAGCGCAGGTTTTCGAATGCGGTGAGATCGCCTTTGAGCGCGGTCTCGTGGCCGAGATAGGCCACGTCCCAGTGGAATGCATCGCGATCCGCATCGATGCGCCTGCCCTGCCAGCGAAGCTCGCCTTCTTCTGCATGCAGGAACCCGGCGATCGCGCGCAGCAGTGTGGTCTTGCCGGTGCCATTGGGCCACAGCAGCTGCAGCACCTGTCCGGAGAAAAGCGTGAAATTCACGCCGCGCAACAGATGCCGGTCGCCACGCCACAGATGCAGGTTACTGACTTCGAGCACGGCGCCTCTGTTTCCAACCGGGCATTCACTCAAGCTGGTGCGGACGGCGGGACTCGAACCCACACTCCCTTTCGGAAAGCAGATTTTCTTACCACTTCGGTTTGCACCGCCGCGCCGCAGGTCGCGGTTCGCGTTCGTGGTCTGGACTGTCCCTTCACCCTAGATCCCGCCTGTTAACGAATCCTTAGGTGCCGCCCGTCCAGTCTCTACACCTTCCCGCCGGCCGTCGCTGGCCGGCCGGGCTTGGCTCGGGATTGGCGCATGCCGCAAGGCACGGCGTTCCCCGACTTTGAGCGGTTCTGCTCCGGCGGTTTCCTGCCGGGCACTCCAATTGAAGTCTGCTGCGTATACCAGTTTCGCCACGTCCGCATGAGCCGCGAGCGCTTTCGCGCGCGGCCCGCGAACCTTAACTGATTTCAAGGATACCGGTGGTGGAGGCTAGGGTCGGAATCGAACCGGCGTACACGGCTTTGCAGGCCGCTGCATGACCACTCTGCCACCTAGCCTTATGCCGGATAAGGACTGGAGCGGGAAAGGAGGCTCGAACTCCCGACCTCAACCTTGGCAAGGTTGCGCTCTACCAACTGAGCTATTCCCGCATCAAAGAGGGGCGAAATTGTAGTTTGGCACCGGTACAAGTCAAGCAATGGATTGCGCTATTGCGCAAATTCATTCCGGCGCCGTCAGGACCGGCCAGGCGGCCCGCAGGTAGCTGATCATGGACCACAGCGTCAGCACCGCCGCCAGCACCGTGAGCACCAGCCCGATCCGGTACACGTCGATCCCGAACAGCGGGTATCGATAAAGCATCATCGAAAGGCCCACCATCTGCAGGATGGTCTTGTATTTGCCCAGCTGCGACACCGCCACCCGGGTGCGCTGGCCGAGTTCCGCCATCCATTCGCGCAGCGCGGAGATGGCGATTTCCCGGCCGATGATCACGCAGGCGGTCAGCACGATCAGCGGGCGCGGATCCTTGCTGACCAGCAGCACCAGCGCCACGGCCACGATCAGCTTGTCGGCTACAGGATCGAGAAAGGCGCCCAGCCGGCTGGTCAGACCCATGCGGCGCGCGAAATACCCGTCCAGCGAATCCGTGATCGAGGCGGCCGCGAACAGCAGTCCGGCCGCCGCATCCGCCCAGTGATTGGGTGAATAGAACAACACCAGCACCAGCGGAATGGCGACTATGCGCAGCCAGGTGAGTATGTTGGGAAGATTCCAGGCCATGATTTCTGTTGCGGGATCTAAGCGCCCGGATGCAGGTGATCATAAATGACCTGTGCCAGCGTCGGGCCGATTCCTTTGACCTGCGCAAGGTCCGCCGTGCCGGCGCGCAACACCCCCTGCAGGCCGCCGAAATGCTGCAGCAGGTCACGCCGCTTCGCAGGCCCGAGTCCGGCGACGGCTTCCAGCACGGATTCCTGATGACGGCGTGCGCGCTTGCGCCGATGCCCCTTGATGGCAAAGCGATGCGCCTCGTCGCGCACCCGCTGGATGACCCGCAGTGCGAGCGAATCCGGCGGCAGACTCAGCATTTCGCCATTGTCGCCGCGATGCAGGAGCTCCTGCCCGACGCGGCGCTCTGGCCCTTTGGAGACGCCGACCACCAGCAACGCTGCGAAGCCAAGTTCCGCCAGCACCGGCAGCACCGCGTTGACCTGTCCCCGCCCGCCATCGATGAGCAGCACATCGGGACAGGGCGATTCACCATCGCGGACCCGCTTGAAACGCCGCCCGACGGCTTCACGCAATGCGCCATAGTCATCACCGCCTACCGCCGTCTCGATGTTGAAGCGGCGGTACTCCTTCTTCGCGCTGCCTTCGCTGGTGTAGACCACGCAGGAGGCCACCGTGCCCTCACCACCGGTATGACTGATGTCGAAACACTCCAGCCGCGCCGGCACCACCGGCAACTGCAGGGCCTCGCGCAACGCTTCGAGCAGGTCAGCGGCATCGCTGCGCCGCGCCTGCCGCATCCGCAGTGACTGACCGGCGTTGTTGACGGCTGCCTCGACCCAGCGTGCAGCGAGGCCACGGGCAGGACGCGACACCACGATCTGCCGCGCGCGTTGCTGCGACAGCACTTCGCTCAATGCGCCGGCATCCGGCAGGTCCAGGTTCACACGCAGTTCACTGGCCGGCTCTTCGCGCGCGTAATGCTGCAACAGGAACGAAGCCAGCACCTCTTCCGCATTACCCGGCGCGCGCGGGAAGTAACTCGTGGTCCCCAGGCTGCGGCCGCCCCGTACCAGCAGCAGGCTTACCACGTAGTCGCCCGGCTCTCCCACGATGGCCAGCGCATCGACATCGCGCTCCGTGCCGGCA
The DNA here is from genome assembly GCA_031424095.1 of Gammaproteobacteria bacterium. Classification (GTDB taxonomy): domain Bacteria; phylum Pseudomonadota; class Gammaproteobacteria; order Steroidobacterales; family Steroidobacteraceae; genus ZC4RG30. The sequence continues at coordinate 6,177 of JANPGU010000005.1, read as the reverse complement.
TCGACGCTCTGCTCTGCCTGCAGTTGGCGCAGGTTGATGAGCTGGTCGCGCAGCAGCGCTGCCCGCTCGAAGTCCATGGCAGCGGCAGCCTCCTGCATCCGGACTTCGACCGCACCGGCCACATCGCTGTCGCGCCCTTCCAGCACCATCACTGCCGCGGCGACATCACGGCCATAGGCGACGCTGTCGATCAGGCCGACGCAGGGTGCCGAACAGCGACCGATCTGGTGCTGCAGGCAGGGGCGCGTGCGATGCGCGAAGAAACTGTCGCGGCAATTGCGCAGCCGGAACAGCTTCTGCAACTGCTGCAGTGAATCCCGCACCGCACCCGCATGCGGATAGGGACCGAAGAACGTGCCGGAACCGGTGCGCTGGCCCCGGTACACGGTCAGCCGCGGGAACTCATGCTCGTGCAGCTGGATGTAGGGAAAACTCTTGTCATCACGCAGCACGACATTGAAGCGCGGCCGGTGCTCCTTGATGAGGTTGGACTCGAGCAGCAGCGCCTCGGTCTCGGAAGCAGTGACGGTCACCTCGACATGGCGGATCTGCCGCACCATGGCTTCGACCTTGGGCGCCTGCCGACCCTGCTGGAAATAACTGCCGACGCGATCGCGCAGGCTCGCTGCCTTGCCCACGTACAGCAGCGCCTCTGGCGCTGGCGACTCCGCGCTGTACATGCGATAGACGCCGGGACGGCGCGGCAGATTGCTCGCGAACTCCCGGCCGTCGAAGCTCAGGGGCGGCGCGCCTTCTTGCTGCGCTCGGCGATCATCAGTGCAAGCTCGAGGGCCTGCTCGTAGTTCAGGCGCGGATCCACCTGCGTGCGGTAGGCGCGTGCCAGGTCTGCGTCGGAGAGGCCGCGCGCACCGCCGGTGCACTCGGTGACATCCTCGCCGGTCATTTCCAGGTGCACGCCACCGAGGCGCGAGCCATTGGACTCATGCACGTCAAACGCGAGCTCCAGTTCCTTCTGGATGTTTTCGAGCCGTCGCGTCTTGTAGCCGCCGACCGTGCTCTCGGTGTTGCCATGCATGGGGTCACAGACCCACAGCACCGTCTGGCCGGTTTCCTTCACGGCCTGGATCAGGCGCGGCAGCGATTTCTCGATATCCTTCGCACCGAAGCGATGAATCAGCGTGAGACGACCCGGCTGGTTGTTCGGATTGAGCGTGGTGACCAGCCCCTGCAGCCAGCCGGTATCCATGGCCGCGCCGACCTTGACGCCGATGGGATTGGCGATGCCACGGAAATATTCCACATGTGCGCCGTCGAGCTGTGCCGTGCGCATGCCGATCCAGGGCATGTGCGTGGACAGGTTGTACCAGTTCTGCGAGCGCGGTATGAAGCGCGTCTGCGCCTGCTCGTACTGCAGGTGCAGGCCTTCATGGCTGGAGTAGAAATCGATGCGCCCCGCATCGTGCACCGGGCCACCGGTGAGCGATTCGAAGAAGTCGAGCGAGTCGGCGATGGAGCGCACGATGTTCTCGTAGGCGACCTTTGCCGTTGAGTGCGTGAGGAAACCCAGATCCCAGTATTCGGGATGATGCAGATCGGCGAAACCGCCATCGATCAGGGCGCGCACGAAATTCAGCGTCAGCGCGGCGCGCTCGTAACCGCGCAGCAACAGCTGCGGATCCGGCTCGCGCGCTGCGGGCGTGAATTCCGGATGGTTGATGATGTCGCCGCGGTAGCTGGGCAGCGTGATGCCGTCCTTGGTCTCGGTATCCGCCGAACGCGGCTTCGCATATTGCCCGGCCATGCGGCCGACGCGGATGATGGGCCGCTTGAGCCCATGCAGCAGCACCAGGCTGACCTGCAGGATCACCTTGAGCTGCTTGGCGATGCGGTCGGACTCGCATTCCTCGAAGCTCTCGGCGCAGTCGCCGCCCTGCAGCAGGAACGATTCGCCGCGCTGTGCGCCGGCCAGCCGCTCGCGCAGCGCCTCGATCTCCCACGAGACCACCAGTGGCGGCAGCCGCGACAGCTGTGCCACGGCCCGTTCGAGCGCGGCGGCATCGGAATAAGTGGGCTGTTGTTGCGCCTTGCGGGTCAGCCAGCTGGTCGGGGTCCAGGTCGTCATTTCGGGAGATCTCATCCCCCGATTCTACCTCATGCGTCCCGGCAGCCGCAGTTCCACCCGCGCACCGCCAAGGCCGGATTCACCGATTTCGAGGCGTCCGCCGTACAACTCGGCCATGTCGCGCACCATCGCCAGTCCCAGCCCATGCCCTGGCGTGTGTTCGTCGGCGCGGGCGCCGCGCTCCAGCACGCGGGGACGCTCTGCGGTTGGCACGCCCGGCCCATCGTCTTCCACCACGATGGCCAGCTGCAGCGCCGCAGCCGCAGCCTCCTGCAGCGACGCACTCACCCGCACCTGCGCGCGACACCATTTGGACGCATTGTCCATCAGGTTGCCCAGCGCCTCGGTCAGGTCGTCACGGTCACCGACGAACTGCACTTCCGGCGCAATGGCGATACCCAGCGTGAAATCCTTCCTGCCATGCACCTTGAGCAGCGCGCCGCGCAGTTCCTGCGCCACCGGCAGCAGGTCGACGGCATGACGGCCAACGCTGCTGCCGCCGCTGGTAGCAGCGCGGCGCAGCTGATGCTCGACGATGGCGGACATGCGCTCCACCTGTGCATTCACCTGTTCGGCGCCCGGCGCGCCCGGCGCAAAACTGGCACGCAGCACGGCCAGTGGCGTCTTCAGGCTGTGCGCCAGATTGCCGAGCGTGTCACGGTAACGCGCGATGCGGTTGCGCTCGGCCTTCAGCAGGGTATTGAGATTGGTCACCACACCATCAAGCTCGGTGGGCCAGTTGGTATCGAGCTGGTCGCGTTCGCCGCGCTCCACCGCGCGGATCTGCACGGCGAGGCGTCGCATCGGCCCCACTGCCCAGCGCAGCAATGCCGCCAATGCCACCACCAGCAACATCGCCACGATTGCGAAACCGCTGAACAATCCGCGCCGGAAACGGGCCAGCTGGTCGTCGTATGGTTCCATGTCGGTGGCGACGGTGAAGGTCTTGCCGGCAGCGTCATCTTCCCATTGCACGCCCAGGCTCACCGCAGCCAGGCGCGCGCCGCGCGCGTCGGTGATGTAGCGGAAATCCCGCACGCCCGGCGGCAGCTGCGGCCCGAAGTCCGTGACACTGCCGATGGCAGAGGGTGAGCGCCAGTACGGCGCGGAGGATCCTTCCCTCACCGCGGCATACAGTCCGGAACCCGGCGTATTCAGCCGCGATTCGGACTCTGCAAACCGCGGCACGATATGGCCGCCGCCATCGATCTCGGCCGAGGCGATCAGGGCAACCATCTGCGCATCGAGCAGATCGCCGAGGGAATGTTCGGCCATGCGCCGGAAGCGCGCCTCGAGCACCACGGCCATCATGCCGAAGGTCAGCAGCAGCAGCAGCGTGACGGAGATCAGCAGGCGCTGACTGACCGAGCGCATGCGCAACAAGTGACGCTCAGCCTGTGTTGCGCGCCAGCGCGAAGCGATAGCCGCGACCGCGCAGGGTCTCGATCGGCTTGATGCGATCATCCGGATCGAGCTTGCGCCGCAGACGCCCGATGAAAACCTCGATCACATTGCTGTCGCGTTCGAAGTCCTGTTCGTAGAGCTGTTCGGTGAGGTCGGTCTTCGAGATGACATCGCCCGCCTTGAGCATCAGATGCTCGAGGATCCGGTATTCGAATGTCGTGAGGTCAATGGCATTGCCTTCGACGGTCACGGTCTGGGCGCGGGTATCGAGCACCACGGGGCCACAGGCAAGGCTCGACGTCGCCCAGCCACCACTGCGACGCAGCAGCGCCTGCAAACGTGCGAGCACTTCCTCGAAGTGGAAGGGCTTCGCCACGTAATCATCCGCGCCGGCATCCAGCCCTTCGACCTTGTCCTGCCAGCGGTCGCGGGCGGTAAGGATGAGGATCGGGAAGCGCCGCTCGCCGGCGCGCAGTTTACGGATCAGTTCGAGGCCAGGCAGCTTCGGCAGGCCGAGGTCGATGACCGCGACATCAATCGGATATTCAAGGCCGGCGTAAAGGCCTTCCTCGCCGTCGGCCGCGACATCCACGGTAAAGCCTGCCGCCGCAAGCTCGGTCTGCAGGGTGTCCCGCAAAACGGGCTCGTCTTCGACTACCAATACGCGCATGTCTACCTTATTCCGCCAGTTTCGGCGTCAATCTTCACGGTTCGTACCACGCCCTTGTCGGAAAGCATTCGCAGCAGATAGACGCGCCTGCCATTCACATCCGCCACATCCGCCCGCACCACGCGCGAGCCATATTGCCGCTCGGCAATCTGGATTGCCTGATCGATGGAGATGCCGCCACCTGGATTTCCTGCCTCGCGCAGGCCCAGCATCGGCAGATCTGCATGCATTGATTTGTGCCCTGCCTGCACGGGCAGGGCGAAATGCAGCGCCAGCACAGCAATGAGGGCCGACATTCCGATGCCGGCCCTGCCACGCCATGGGTGGCGCATTGCTGTAGCGCGCTGCTGCATGTGCCTATCGTACGTGATCAACCCAAGGGATGAACATGGACCGCAACCCGCAGGTAACGACCCGGATCGTACGGCAGCTGGGTCACCTCGCGGCGGCCATTGTAGTCGTAGGTCACCCGATAGCCCGCGACGCGGTCGTCGGAGCGCTCCTCGTAGCGGGTGCTGCAGCGCTGCACTTCCTCGTAACGCGGCTCGCGGTAATCGCGACGCCCGCCATTCTTGCCGAGCTCGTTGCCCACCGCCGCGCCGAGCACCGCACCGCCCACCGTCGCGGCACGTCGGCTGTCACCATGGCCGCCCACCGCATTACCGAAAATGGCGCCGACGACACCACCCACGATCGCGGCACCGGTCTTGCTGCCGCCACTGCGATAGCCGCCTTCGCGCACACGGTCTTCGTTCCAGCACTGTTCCACCGGCACGCTGTAGCGCACGCGCTCCATCACCGGCTCGACGCGCACCACGCGGGCATAGTCGCCATCACGGTTGCCGCGGTCATAGTCGCGGTGGCCGTTATGGCGGCCATTGTCGGCCACGGCGCTGAGCGAAGTTGCGGCGATCGCCACCGCCACCGCACCTGCAAGAATTCTGCTTTTCATGACTGCCTCTCCTACCTGCCCGGCATTGATTCTGCGGGCTTGGGGGCAATCCTGATGCCGGACCCATGAATCAGGACTGAACGCACTTTTTCGCCGCTTCCCAGAGCTGGTCAAGCTCAACGGCGCCCAGTTGCGCCAGTTCGAGGCCGCGACTTTGCGCCAGCTTTTCCATGGCCTGGAAACGGCCCTCGAAGCGGGCATTGGCGCGGCGCAGCGCGGTCTCCGGGTCCACGCGCAGATGCCGTGCATAACTGGTGACTGCCAGCAGCAGATCGCCAAGCTCATCCTCCACCGTGGACCCCGGCACTCCTGCCAAGGCGGCTTCGACCTCGGCCAGTTCCTCGATGATCTTGGCATGCGGTCCGCTGGCATCCGGCCAGTCAAAGCCCACGGTTGCCGCACGCTTGCCGATCTTCGTGGCGCGCGCCAGTGCGGGCAGCGACAGCGGGACTTCGTCAAGTACCCCTGCGGCCCCGCGCTCGGCACGCTCGGCGGTCTTGATGGCTTCCCAGCCGCGTGGGCCGGGAGAGGCCGTCGCAAACACATGCGGATGACGCCGCTCGAGCTTGGTGGCGATGCCTGCGGCGACCTGATTGAAATCGAAGTGGCCCTGCTCGGTGGCCAGCTGCGCATGAAACACGACCTGGAACAGCAGATCGCCCAGCTCATCGCGCAGTGCGGCGTGGGAACCGGATTCGATGGCATTCACCACTTCATAGGCTTCTTCCAGTGCATAACGCGCCAGTGAGCGCGCATCCTGCGCGAGGTCCCAAGGACAGCCACTGGCAGGATCGCGCAGCTGGCGCATGATCTGCAGCAGACGCAGCAGTCCATCGAGCTGCTGCGCAGGCTGGTCGGGGGCACTGCTCATGGCAGCGCCAGCGCCCGCAATGCGAACAACATCCCAGCCGTGGCGCCCCAGATGCGATGTTCACCGTACTGCAGGTCGCGGATGGTGAAGTCGATGCCACCCAGGCGCCGCTGCGCGATGCGTTCGTTGGCTGGGTCGAGCAGCGTCGCAAAGGGCAGCAAGAAACTGCCCTGCACTTCCGCCGCATCGACGCGCGG
>JANPGU010000004.1:0-3337 GCA_031424095.1 Gammaproteobacteria bacterium | reverse complement strand
GCGTTTCGCACTTTGCCCCTAGCGCGCCACCAGCGCGGATTTGGTCGCGGACCTGACGCTATTGGTGCCAGTCGCATGGCCCGGGCGGGTAACCCCCCGGCCGGCGCGAGGGCGTATTCTGGACCCTTAGGCCATCGATATGACCGAGGGGTCGAGCTGTAGATCATTGCGACGGGGGCTGTGCAGGGCAACCTGCTGGGAAGTCTGGGCTAAGTCAGCCTGCATTGACAAAAAGCCTGCGCGAGGCCGAAAACATAGCCGGTGTCCGCTTACGCTGACCAGCGTCCGTCAGGGCGCGGTGTAGGCAGTCTTCACAGTGGTGAAGAACTCCGCCGCGTATCGGCCCTGTTCGCGAGGGCCATAGCTTGATCCCTTGGAGCCGCCGAAGGGCACGTGGTAGTCCACGCCGGCCGTCGGGCAGTTGACCATGACCATGCCGGCCTGCGCGTGGCGCTTGAAGTGCGAAGCGAATTTCAGCGACGTGGTGACAATGCCTGCCGACAGGCCGAATTCCGAGTCGTTGGCCATGGCAAGCGCTTCCTCGTAGTTGCGGGCCTTGATCACGCAGGCCACGGGGCCGAATATTTCCTCGCGCGCGATGCGCATGCTGGCCGTGGCGTCGACGAACAGAGCAGGCGACATGTAATATCCGTGCGTGGCACGCTCCACCCGTTCGCCTCCGCAGAGCAGTCGTGCACCTTCGCCACGGCCAACGTCGATGTACTTCAGGTCGATGTCCAGTTGTGACTGGTCGACCACGGGCCCGATGTCTGTGCCCGGCTTCAGCGCATCATCCACGCGAAGAGCCCGGAGTCTTTCGGCAACCGCCGCTACAAAGCGATCGTGAATGCCTGCGGTGACGATCAACCGGGAGGAGGCGGTGCATCGCTGGCCGGTCGAGTAATAGCTGCCCTGCACCGCAACGTTGACCGCAGTGTTCAGGTCGGCATCGTCGACGACCACCAGCGGGTTCTTGCCCCCCATCTCGAGTTGGATCTTGGCCATGCGGGCGATGGCTTTGGCCGCCAGCGCCCGGCCCGTAGGCACCGAGCCGGTGAAGCTGATGGCTTGGACGTCCGGACTATTGACGAAGATCTCGCCGACCACTGCGCCGCGGCCCATGACCAGGTTGAACACGCCAGGCGGTATGCCGGCGCGCTTCAGGCAGTCGGCGATCATCCACGCACAACCGGGCGCGAGTTCCGCGGGCTTGAAGACCACGGTGTTGCCGTAGGCCAGTGCCGGCGCGATCTTCCATGCGGGGATGGCGATCGGAAAATTCCAGGGAGTGATCAGGCCGATGACGCCCACCGGCTGGCGCGTGATCTCCACGTCAATTCCCGGGCGCACTGACGGCAGGGTATCGCCAGATTGGCGCAGGCATTCTCCCGCGAAGAACTTGAAGATCTGGCCGGCGCGCACGACCTCGCCGATGCCCTCGGGGCGGGTCTTGCCCTCTTCGCGCGACAGCAGCGTGCCGAGTTCCTCGCGTCGTGCCAGCAGTTCCGTGCCGACGGCGTCGAGTATGTCGTGCCGCTGCTGGATGCCACTGACCGACCAGCTGGTGAACGCCTGTCTGGCCGCTGCTACGGCAGCTGCAGCTTGTACCGAGTCGGCCTGCGCGAATTCTCCCACCACATCATCAAGGTTGGACGGGTTGCGATTGCAGCTTGTGCTGCTGCCCTCCACCCATTCACCTGCAATGAGATTGGCGAATTGTTTCGGAGCGGGGCTGCTGGACTGTGTGGACACGATCTTCCTCACTGCGGGGCGATAATTGGACGTGAAGCATACTTCGGCCACACTGGGCAGGCTGGCCGGGCATCAACAATATGAATGCGCCAGCCATTCAATCAGCGCAGGGACCATAGTGAGTGCCGTCAGGCGCGGCACACGATTGCGCTGATACGACGTTTCGCCTGAACACCTGGTTTTTCCGCTCGGCCTTCAGGCCGGTCGGGGCACATGAGCCGCGGACCGCTTATACCTTTGGTGCCAGAAGCAATCGGAGCTCGACGGCCGCGCTTGGTACGATCGTGGAATAATCAATGCGTTGCGAAGGTCGCGCTTTGGCGAAACGTCGCTTCGAGCTGGCCGCAAACAGGAGTTAAAGAGATGAATCGATTGTCCGCTGTTATCCTGGCTGCTATACCGGCGCTTTTGGCCGTGCCTGCGAGCTATGCGCAGGAGCGTGCCGCCCAATCGCCCGAGGAGCGCGCCGAGTCAGCTGTTGAGCAGCGGAAGGCCGTCTTCCAGATTCAATTGTTCAGCCTGAGACCGGTCCGGGGCATGCTGCGCGGATCGCCGTTTGACGCCAGCGTCGCGCAGAAGGCCGCCCAGCGCCTGCGCATGACCGCGGATCTCATCCCGGAAGTATTCGCCCTCGATACCCGCGCATTCAAGATGCAGACCAAGGCGCGCGAGAACATCTGGACCGAAAAGGCCGAGTTCAATGCAAGGGTCAAGGAGCTGCTCGATGCCGCTAACAGTCTCGAAACGGCGGCGAAGGCTGGCAACAAGGATGCAGCGCTGAAGGCTGTCGGTGCGGTGGGCAAGTCCTGCGACGATTGCCACGACAAATTCCGTGATAAATAGGACTGCAGGTCCCGTGAGAGCAGCGAACGCAGCGAGCTGCACCAGCATATCCTGAATTGGTACCCGGTCTCCCTGACCGGGTGCTCGAGCCGTCTGTTATGCAGAGTCGCTCGTGTAAGTCTGCCTAGAAATCACCCGTCGCAGGGGCACCGTTTAAAGCCGCCGCGAGCAGCAGATAGACTGCGAGACTTGCCACCGCTGCCACAATCAATGCTTTGAGCAGCTGCGAGCTTTGGATGGCCTCGTCATCTGGTACCGCTGCGGCGGGCTTGGCGCCGGTGATCATTGCGGTAACCAATTTGTGTCCCTTGAACAAGCCATAGTAAGCGATGGCCAAAACATGCAACGCCACCGTACCCACGATGATATTGGCGATTGCATGGTGCAAGGCCGTCAGTCGCTCCGCCACCGTGTTGCTTACGAAGTTGTAGTAGGGTCCGTCCCAGGCTATATCGTCGGTGGCGAACAGCCCTGTACACACCTGTGCGGCCACTATCAGCAACATCCACACCACCATGATCCCACCCAGCGGGTTGTGGCCCGGGCTATGGCGGGTAACTGCGGTACGACTCAGCAGCTCCTTGGTGTAGGTCACCACCACGGCGGGGGTTTTGAGGAAGCTGCCAAAGCGTGCGTGCCGCGGACCGACAAATCCCCAGATGACTCTGAATGCCAGCAGGCCAATGACACCGTAGCCGAGCCGCATGTGTAACTGCATCCAGTTGAAACCCAACTGCGCGGT
>JANPGU010000003.1:0-1563 GCA_031424095.1 Gammaproteobacteria bacterium | reverse complement strand
GTCAGGAAGAACGCGCGCGGATAGGTGACGCCCGCACGAACGTTTTGGTAGGGCGACCAGCGGGTGATGATGGCGCGCTGACGCGGATCGTCTGGGTTGCCGTATTCGGCGACGAGGTTCGCGCCATCCGACGAAAGGCGCTTGTAGCGCAGCATGTCGGTGAGCGGGAGTTGCGCGGAGACTGCGTTGAAGAGGTCGGGGTTCTGCACGAACGCACCGGTCGCCAGCAGAGCGCCTTGCGAGGACCCGATGACGCCGAGATGGCGCGGGGTGGTGAAGCCCCTTGCGATCATGTCGCGTGCCACGGCTGCGAGGTCGTCGAAGTTGCGTTGGCGGCGCTCGCGCGTCGCGGCCTCATGCCAGCCGGGGCCGAATTCGCCACCGCCGCGGACGTTCGCCACAGCGTAGGCGCCGCCTTTTTCGAGCCAGAGTTTGCCGGCTGTCGACCAGTACCAAGGTGTCGTCGAAACTTGGAAGCCACCATAAGCGTAAAGCAGCGTCGGCGTCTTGCCGTGTGCCCCGTCTCTGCTGACGAAGAAATAAGGGATGTGCGTTCCGTCGTCCGAGACGGCTTCGTATTGGGCGACCACGACGCCGTTCGCATCAAAGCGATCGGGCAGCGACTTGATGATCCTTGGCACTTTACCGCTTGTTGCGACGTAGAGCCGGTCGGGCGTGATGAAGCTTTCGTATTTGATCAGCACTTCGGCGTCGACCGGGCTTGCGCTCATCACTTCGGCGCTGCCGTTGTCGGGCAGCGTCATGCGGCGCCAAAACCATTGGCGGCCGTCGTAGGTCACCTGGTTGACGCGACCTTTCACGTTGTCGAGCAGCGTCAGATAAACCGCATCGCGACCGAGCGTCACGTCCGTGATCGCGACGCGCGCCTCCGGCGTGAAGAGCGCCTTGACGGCTGGAACCGTGCCACCGTTGCCGAGATACTCATCGAGCGAGAAGCCGACGAGCGCACCCTGTTCGAATGTCGTTCCGCCGGCTTGCCACGGACGCGTTGTGCGGAACAAGAGCTGGCGGCTGTGGAATCCTTTGAACTCGAGATGGCGCGGCACGTCGATCGGCGTGACGCGCGAGTTGGCATCGACGTAGAGCACTTCGTTGTCGGTGCCGGTACGGACAATGAAAATTTCCGCGTTGCCTTTTGCGTCGAAATAGACGGTGGGGCGCACGGCGACATCGCCGGGCTTGCCGCTGTAAACGGTCTTCGCGTCGGCGATGGCCTCGCCGCGGTTCCACAGTTTCACCGTGCGCGGTACGCCGGACGCGTGCGGGCCTTTGCCCCAGTTCGTTGCGACGACGACGGTGTTGAGGTCGACCCACGAGACTTCTGTCTTGGCGTCGCCAATGTCGAAGCCATTGCGTACGAATGACTTCGAGGCGACGTCGAATTCACGCACGATGATCGTGTCGCCGCCGTTGCTTGAGAGGCGGATCAGGCAGCGCTCGTAAGCCGGCGGAAGGCACTCGGTGCCGCGCCACGACCAATCTTGGCCTTGGGATGCTGCGAGTGCGTCGAGATTGATCAGCGTTTCCCAATCAGGATCGTTG
>JANPGU010000002.1:0-51063 GCA_031424095.1 Gammaproteobacteria bacterium | reverse complement strand
GGCTGCGCACCGACTACGATCATGCGGCCAATTTCGCGTCCTATCGTACGTACAGCTTTGCGCCAGAACTCGGCACCGACCGGGGTGGTTACTCCACCATCGTGACTGGGCATTTCAAGCGCGCCGTGGGCCGCGAGATGGAAGCCCGTGGCTACACACTTTCAACCGACCATCCTGACCTGCTGGTGAACTTTTTCACAAGCGTGCGTGAACGCACCGAAGTGAACAGCACGCCGCGGGTCACCTTCGGCGCCGGGTACTACGCCTATCGCTATGGGCTTTACACCGCCTGGCCGCTGTACGACCGCGATGTGACGACCACCCAGCAGCAGGTGGGCACTGCCAATGTCGACGTGGTGGATGCCGCGCGCAAGCAGCTCATCTGGGAAGGTCGCGCTGAAGGTCGTCTCACCGAGCGCATGATGGATGAACCGGGACCGGCCATCGACAAAGCGGTTGCCGCGCTGTTTACCAAGTATCCGGCCCGCGCAGGGTCAGCACCGCAATAAGGCGGCGCTCAACCGCAGCGCACGCGGGACCGCGACGACGGCCTAGCGTCGCTGCAGGGAGGAGCCCGCACGCCACACCAGCCACCCCGTCACACCCATGCCCAGCGAGATCCACGCCAGCAGGCGCAGGTCGCCGTGCAGCATGGGCGCGACCATTCCCATCACGACTGCACCAACGCCGAGCGCAATGAAGGCCTGCACCGATGCGGCGGCGCCGCGGGCACGCGGAAACATGTCGATCATTTCCAGCGACAGCACCGGATAGGTCATCTGCGCACCCAGCGCCATGCAGAACCACAACAGCTGCACCAGCGGAATCCACACCCCGGCGGTGAACAGATGGGCGATGACACCGATCACACCGGAGCTGCAAAGGAGCGCGAATCCGGCGGTCATCTGCGCGCGACGACTGACCTTGTCGGCCATCCGGCCGCCCAGCAGCGAGGACACCATGAAGCCGGCCACCACCGGAATGAAGATGTAGTAGAACTGCGTCTCGTTGAGATGCCAGCGCTGCATGATGATGGCTGGCGCCGAACCGATGTAGATGAAAATGGACGCAAAGGCGAGTGCCGCGGACACCGCCAGCAGGAAGTACGCAGGCTGCGTCGCCACGCCCCAGCAGTTGCGAGCCAGGTCGCCCACACGAAACCGTGAGCGCTGTTCGCGCGGATGCGTCTCGGGCAGCAGCAGCGAACAGGTCACGATCAGCGCGACGCCTATGACAGCCAGCATGCCGAACACCCAGCGCCAGCCCAGCGCCACATGGATCCAGCCGCCGATGATCGGTCCGACTGCGGGCGCGAGCGAGAACACCAGGAACATGCTGCTCATCAGCTTCTGCGCATTGGCGCCATCGAAGAGGTCGCGCACCACGGCCCGCGCCACGGTGGGACCGATGCCGGCGGCCATGCCCTGCAGCACGCGGCAGAACAGCAGCGTGGCGAAGGTGGGCGCGAGAATGCAGCCGATGGAACCGATGGTGTAGAGCACCAGGCCACCGATCACCACCGTGCGTCGACCCAGCGCATCCGACAGTGGCCCATGCACCAGCGAGAAGCACGCAAATGGCAGCAGATAGGCCGTGATGATCTGCTGCACCTCCCAGCTCGTCAGGTTGAATTTCTGCGCGATGGTCGGGAACGATGGCAGGAAGGTGTCGATGGACAGCGGGCTGATCATCGACAGGCTGGCCAGCAGCAGCGTGATGCCCAGCGTCGGCGCACCTCGCGAATTGACGGTCTTGAGTCTCACGGTCCGCCGCTGGTTGTCAGACGCCGCGCAGTTTGCGCAGCAGAGCAGCCGTTGATTCGCCTTTTTCCATGGCCTCGATCACTGCAGAACCCACCACCACGCCATCCACATGGGGGGCCAGAGCCGCCACCTGCGCGTGTTCGCGGATACCGAATCCGGCGCACACCGGCACCGGCGAAAGTTTACGCACCTTGTCCAGATAGGCCAGGGTGTGCGCAGGTATGCCCGCCCCTTCCACTGCCCGACCCGTGGTCCCGGTCATCGACACGGCATACACGAAGCCCTTTGCGGTACTGCAAAGCTGTTCCAGCCGCGCCTGCGAAGTCACCGGCGTCACCATGCGGATCATCGCCAGACCATGCGGCGCGATGGCACGTTCGAAATCCGCGCTTTCCTCGATGGGCAGATCCGGCACGATGAAACCCCTGATGCCGACCGCCGCGGCATCCGCCGCCAACTGGTCGAGGCCATAGGCCAGCATCGGGTTCAGGTAGCCCATGAACACCAGCTGGGCCGGGAGCTTCGGCATGCTCTTCAGCGTGTCGATGATCCAGTGCAGGCTGACACCCTGTGCCAGGGCCGCCAGGCTCGAACGCTGGATGGTGACCCCATCGGCCATCGGATCGGTGAAGGGCACGCCGATCTCGACCACGTCGGCCGCGGCGGCCAGGGCTTCCAGATCGGCGCGGAAATGCTCGCGTGACGGAAAGCCTGCCGTGAGGAACGCGACCATTGCCACGCGGTCACGGCGCACCGCGCGGATGGCATCGCTCAGTGTTTGCGCGGGCGTGCTCATGCCTTCACTCCCGGCTTCGCAAGCAGGGTTTTCTGCAGCGTCGGCATGTCCTTGTCACCGCGGCCAGAGAGACCCACGAGAATGCGCTTGCCCGGATTGCGGCGCGACCAGTCGCGCGCGCCCACCAGCGCATGGGCCGACTCGATGGCCGGCAGCAGCCCTTCATGCGTGCTGCATTCTTCGACACATTCGAGCGCATCGTCGTCCAGCGCCATGATGTATTGCACACGCCCGATCTCGCGCAGGAAGGCATGCTCGGGACCGACGCCCGGATAATCCAGCCCCGCCGACACCGAGTGCGTCTCCTGGATCTGTCCCTGTTTGTCCTGCAGCAGCATGGTGTACGTGCCATGCAGCACGCCCGGCGTGCCGGTAGCAAGCGTCGCAGCATTGTCACCGAGACCTGCGCCACGGCCACCGGCTTCCACGCCGATGATCTCGACCGATGGATCGCCGAGGAAGGCATGAAAGGTGCCGATGGCATTCGAGCCGCCGCCCACGCAGGCGATCACGCAGTCCGGCAGCTTGCCGGTGCGATCCAGCAGTTGCGCCCGAGCCTCGCGCCCGATGATGGCCTGCAGCTCGCGCACCAAATAGGGATAGGGATGCGGACCGATGGCTGAGCCCAGGCAATAGAAAGTGTTGATCGGATCGCTGACCCAGTCGCGGAAGGCATCGTCGATGGCGGCGCGCAGCGTGCGATCGCCGCTGGTCACCGGCACCACGGTGGCGCCCATTAGCCGCATGCGCCCGACGTTCGGCGCCTGCCGCTCCATGTCCACTTCGCCCATGTACACCGTGCAGGGCAAGCCGACGCGCGCGCAGGCGGCGGCAGTCGCTACGCCATGCTGGCCCGCACCGGTCTCGGCAACCACACGCTTCGCGCCCATGCGGCGTGCCATCAGTGCCTGGCCCAGCGCGTTGTTGATCTTGTGTGCGCCGGTGTGGGCGAGATCTTCGCGTTTGAACCATACCTCCGCGCCCCAGCGCTGCGAGAGATTGCGCATCGGCGACAATGCCGTGGGACGACCGACCCAGTCACGCAGCTCCCCGGCCAGTTCGTCCTGGAACCCACGCGCCGGCAGGATGCTGGCAACGGCGTCGGTGAGCCGCTCGAATGCGGGCACCAGCGTTTCGGGGATGTAGCGTCCGCCATAAGGGCCGAAGCGGCCCTGTGCATCGGGCAGCTCGCCCGCCAGCAATTTCGCCAGCAGCTTGTCGCCGGCGGCCTTGTTCATTACAGCTGTCATTTCAGTTCTCTCCGCTCGCTAAACCGCAAATGCCGCGCGCGCGCGCGATACAAATGACTCGATCAACTCCGGGCTCTTGCGACCTGGCGAATCTTCCACACCACTCGAGACATCCACGCCGAAAGGCCGTACCGCCTCGATGGCTTCAGCCACGTTCGATGGTCGCAGGCCGCCCGCCAGGATCAGTGCATAGTCGCGGCCGAGGTCGCGCGCGGTGCTCCAGTCGGCCAGCTTGCCGGCACCGCTGCTCAATCCTTCGAACAGGACCCGCTGGTTCCTGGCCAGACTGTCTGCAGCCGCGCCGGCAGGCGCGCCGCGCAGGACGGGCCATGCCACAACTCCGGCCGGCAGCTGGATCGATGCCAGGTCGGCAAGATCGGTCTGCAGGACATCGGGCCTGAACTGCTTGAAGATCTCTTCCAGCAGCGCGGCGTCCGGATGCAGGGTGACGGCGACACACAGCGCTTTGCCTCGAGCCGGCGCGGCCAACTCAGCCGCCTGCGCCGCCGTGACGCGTCGCACCGACGGCGCCAGCACAAAACCGATGGCTTCGGCACCGGCGGCCAGCGCTGCAGCCACGGCGCGCGAGTCGGTCATGCCACATATCTTGATGAAGGCCATGGTTCAGCGCGCCCCGCGTCCGGCCACGAGCATGTCGGACAACAGTTTCACGGGATCATCCGCCGTCATCAGGGCGCTGCCGATCAGCGCCATGTCGTACCCTGCGCGCACCAGATTCGCGGCATCGGTCACGGTAGCCACGCCACTCTCGGCCACGCGCGGCACGGTTTCAGGCAGCAAACCCACCAGCTCTTCCAGGCGGCCGGGCACGACTTTCAGCGTGGTGAGGTCGCGGCTGTTGATGCCCAGCAGCAGCTTCGACCTGCCGCCGTCATGCGCTGCCAGCAACTCATTGGCGATTTCGATGTCTGCTGCGTCGAAGGCCTCGATCAGCACGAACAGTCCGAGTTGCTGCGCGGCCCTGATCAATGCGTTGAGCGCGGGCCGATCCAGCATGCGCACGATGATCAGGATGCCGCCCGCACCCGCCAGGCGTGCCTCGGCAACCTGATACGGCTCGACCAGGAAATCCTTGCGCATCGCCGGCACGCCACCCGTTGCCGCAAGGGAGCGCGCGGCCTGCGCGAGATGATCCAGCGATCCTTCGAAGCGTTCCGGTTCGGTCAGCACCGATACCGCCGCTGCGCCGGCCGCTGCGTATTGCGTGACGCGCGCTGCTATGTCTTCGTTGCCGCTGCTGAGCACGCCCACGGCCGGTGAGCGCAGCTTCACTTCGGCAATCACATCGAAGCCATGCGGCGAAAGCACCAGCCGCGGCGGCTGAGGTGCGGCCTCCGCCTCGCGCCACAGTTCGGTATCGCTGCGCAGCCGGCGCGCTGCGGCGACACGCCGATGACTGCTCGCAGCCATGCCGGCGAGGAAATCGCCACTCATGGCTGTCGTCCGGGAGAGGTGGTGCGCGAGAACGCCGCCAGCTTCGCCAGCATTGCGCTGGCACGACCATCGTCGATGGCGGCGGCTGCCTGCTGCGCAGCTGCGGCCGGACCTGCGGCACGTCCCGCGACTTCCAGCGCCAGCGCCGCACTCAGCACCAGCGCATCGCGATGTGCGCCACGTTCTTCGCCGCGCAGCACACGCGTCAGGGCGGCCGCGTTGTAGGCCGCGTCTGCACCCTGCAGATCCGCTTCGCCGCACGCGGCCATGCCGTATTCGGCCGGACTGCGACGATATTCCTCCACCCGACCGGGGCGCACGTCCAGCAGCAGGAACGGGCCAATCGGTGTGGGTTCGTCCCAGCCACCCGCGCCATGCACCACGAAGGCACGCTGCAGCGGCAGTCCGGACATGGCCTGGGCCATCAGCCTTGCGGTGGCTTCATTGAACGCGCCGATGACATGGAACGGCGGTTCGGCAGGATTCGACAGCGGACCCAGGATGTTGAACACCGTGCGCACACCCAGCGCCGTGCGGACCGGCCCGATTGCCTTCATCGCGGGGTGGTAATGCTGCGCGAACAGGAAGGTGAAACCGGTGGCTGCGAAGCACGCGCCGGCCTGCGCTTCATCCAGCGGCAGTGACAACCCCAATGCCTGCAGCACGTCGGCACTGCCGGCCTTGCTCGACACCGAACGATTGCCATGCTTGATCACCGGCTGGCCAGCCGCGGCGGTGAGCAAGGCCGCGCCGGTGGATATGTTGTAGCTGCCGGATTTGTCGCCGCCCGTGCCGACGATATCCACGGCATCGATGCCGCGGGGCAACTGCGGCCGCAGTGCCAGTGCGCGCATGCCCAGTGCGAAACCGCGCAGCTCTTCCGGCGTCATGCCTTTGGCACGGATGGCAGCCAGCAGCGCACCGGCCAGCGCCGTCGGCACTTCCGTATCGGTAAGTCCGGTCAGCAGTTCGCGTGCGTCCTCGGTGGACAACGCGCGATGCTCCAGCATCGCGTCGAGCCAGCCACGCAGTTGTACGAGGTTCACGCCCAATCTACAGCGCTCCGCCCTGGCCTTCGCGCACGGCCTGCGTCAGGCGCAGGAAATTGCCCATCAGCTGCGGACCCTGCGGCGTCAGTACGCTTTCGGGATGGAACTGCACGCCTTCGATCATGAAGTGTCGATGCCGCACGCCCATGATTTCGCCCTCGGCGGTGATGGCGCTGACCTCCAGCTCCGCCGGCATGGAAGCCGGCTCGGCAATCAGCGAGTGGTAACGACCGACTTCACAGGGCTGCGGCATGCCATCGAACAATGTCCGGCCATCGTGCTTCACGAAGGAAGTCTTGCCATGCATCAGGCGCCCGGCGCGGACCACGTCACCACCGAAAGCCTCGACGATGGATTGATGGCCGAGACAGACACCGAAGATCGGCAGCCGTCCGGCAAAGGCCGTGATCATGTCCATCGAGACACCGGCGTCGCGCGGCGTGCCCGGGCCCGGCGAAATGCACAGATGGGTGATATCGAGCTGTTTGGCGGCCTCGACCGTGATCTCGTCGTTGCGGATGACGCGCACGTCGGCCCCGAGCACCAGGAAAGCCTGCACCAGGTTGTAGGTGAAGGAATCGTAGTTGTCGATCAACAGCAACCGCGGCTGCGGCACCTTGTTCATAGTCCTTCCTGGGCCAGAGCGAGCGCACTGCGCAGCGCGGCACTCTTGGCAAATACTTCGTCGTGCTCGGCTTCGGGGCGGCTGTCCGACACGATGCCCGCGCCGGCCTGGTAGCTGTACTGATCGCCCTCGAACACCAGCGTGCGGATGGTGATGGCCTGGTCCATATCGCCCTGCGCGCCGAAATAACCGATGGTGCCGCCATACAGGCCGCGATCCACCGGCTCCAGTTCCTCGATGATCTGCATGGCGCGCACCTTCGGTGCACCCACCAGCGTGCCAGCCGGAAAGGTCGCCGCGAACAGGTCGAAGGCATCGCTGCCCTGCGCCAGCTCACCATGCACGCCGCTGACGATGTGCATCACATGGCTATAACGCTCGATGGCGCGATATGGATTCACGCCGACCGTGCCGGCGCGCGCCACGCGCCCCAGGTCATTGCGCGCGAGATCGACCAGCATCACGTGCTCCGCATTCTCTTTGGGATCGGCCAGCAGCCGCCGCTCGTTGGCGAGGTCCGCGGCGGGATCCGCCATGCGCGGCAGGGTGCCGGCAATGGGCCGCAGTTCCGCGTGACCGTTGTGCAGCTTCACCAGGGCTTCTGGTGAAGAGCCCACCACGGTCACGCCGCCGAGCTTGCAGTAATACATGTAGGGCGATGGATTGATCAGCCGCAGCGCGCGATAGACCTGGAAGGGATCGAGCTGGTGCACGCCTGTGAATTTCGATGACAGCACCAGCTGGTACACATCCCCCGCGGCGATGTATTCCTGCGCACGGCGGACACCGGCGATGTATTCGTCACGGCTCAGCGAAACCGCCGGCTCGCCGAAAGTGCCATTCGCGCGCGGCAGCGCGATGCCGCCGCGCAATGCGGCGATCACCTCGCGGCGCAACGCCTGCCGTTCGGCTTCACTGCCGGCATGCAGCAGCGCGATGCCGCGCGTCAGGTGATCGAATACCAGCAACGACTGCGGCGCCACGTAGTGCAGCACCGGTGCTTCCGGCCGCCGCGTGTGCCGCATCGGCAGTCGCTCGAAGAAGCGCACCACGTCATACGCCGTGAAGCCCACCAGCCCGCCGGCCAGCGGCATGCCGGGCAGCTCTGGCATCGGCCGCGGCGCTTCCGCCAATGCCTGGCGCAGCCGCTGCAGCAATTCGTCTTTCGACGCCGGCACCGGATAGGTCGCTGCACCCACCGTCAGTGCGCGGGCATCCAGCCGCACCTCCAGGCCTTCGCCGAAGCCGATGAAGGAATACCGCGCCAGCCGCTCGCCACCTTCCACGCTTTCCAACAGGAAGCGCGGCCGGAACGAGGCCAGCTTGGCGAAAGCGGATACCGGCGTGTCCAGATCCCCGGCAATATCGAATGGCGGTTTCAGAAGCTCATCCCCGATTCAAATTCTTGCAGACAACAAAAAACCCAACCCCGGTGGCGCCGGAGATGGGTTCTGGTTTCGAAGTCCGTGAAGCTGTTTTAAGGCTTGCGCAATGACGACCAGTACCCCGCTCCGTCAGGAGAGAGGCCACCACCAGCGCGATATGCTGTGGATCGTCATTGGGGCAGTATGGCGAGGGATTTCGGGCCTAGTCAAGTAAGTGGCCGCGGGTGCTTCAGTGGCCGGATTCCGCCCCGGAATCGCTGCCGCCGTAAACAATAATAGAGAGCATGCGGATGGGGAGCTTCAGCAGCTTGTCCGGGCCATGCGGTACATCGCCGCGGAAGGTCAGGGTGTCGCCCGGCTTGAGCAGATAGGTCTCGGTGCCGTGCCGGTAGCGCAGTGATCCTTCCAGCACGTGGATGAACTCAGTGCCGGGATGCTCGAACTCCGGGAAGATCTCGCTCTTGCTGTTCAGCGTCACCAGGAATGGCTCGAAGGCGCGGCGCGGGCCGCGGTCCGACGCGAGCAGATGATAGGTATGCCCGCGCCTGGTGCCACGGCGTACGACTTCGAGGCCCTCTCCCTTGCGCACCAGCTGTGCATCGCTAAGAGACTGGTCAGGATCGCGCAGCAGCGCGGCGCAGCTGGTGCCCAGCGCCTCGGCCAGCGCGGCCAGCGTATCGAGGCTGGGCGCCACATCCCCGTGCTCCAGCCGGCTGAGCATGGCGGGACTGATGCTGGCCATGCCGGCAACATCGGCGAGCGTCAGTCCCTGTGCGGCGCGCAGCCGCCGCACTGCGGCACCCACCTGCACCACTACTTTTGGCAGATTCCGCTGGGGCGGGACAGTTTTACTCATACGCAAAAACCTTGACCTGAGGTAAATAACGGTACCAGAATCGACGCCAGCATGGCATGGCGACTCTTACGAATCGGACTGTCTTCCCGGTATCCGGAACCCCGCATGTTCCGGCAACCCGAGCGACTGTCGGACGGCTACGACGTGGTCATCATTGGCGCGGGCGGGCATGGCCTCGCCTGCGCCTGGAACCTTGCGAAACAGCATGGCATAAGGCGCATCGCGGTTCTCGAAAAAGGCTACATCGGCAGCGGCAACACTGGCCGCAATACCACCATCATCAGGTCGAACTACCTGACACCCGAAGGCGTGCGCTTTTATGACCGCAGCGTGCAGCTGTGGCGCGGTCTGGGCCCCGAGCTGGGACTGAACCTGTTCTATTCCACGCGCGGGCATTACACGCTGGCGCATACCGACGCCACGTTGCGCACCATGCGCTGGCGCGCCGAGGTGAACAAGCACCTGGGCGTGGACTCGCGCATGGTCACCCCCGATGAAATCGCGCGCGCCCTGCCGATGATGGACATGACCGCGGGTGGCCACGCGCCCATCGTGGGCGCGCTGTACCACGCACCCGGCGCGGTGGCACGGCACGACGCGGTGGCCTGGGGCTATGCACGCGCTGCCGAGCAGCTGGGCGTCGAAATCCACCAGCAGACCGAGGTGCTGGGCATCGAAACGCGCAATGGCAAGGTCGCCGGCGTGCGCACCACACGCGGCAACATCGCCACGGACTGCGTGGTTTCGGCCGTGGCGGGCTACACCCCGCGCATACTGAACATGCTGGACCTCACCAGCCCGATCTACGTGCATCCGCTGCAGGCCATGGTGTCCGAGCCGCTGAAGCCGTGGCTAGATCCGATCATCGTGTCCGGTTCACTGCATGTATATGTGTCGCAGACCGCGCGCGGCGAACTGGTGATGGGCGCCTCGCTCGATCCGCGCGAACTGCACACCGCGCGTTCCAGTCGCGAATTCATGACCGATCTGTCGCAGCACATGCTCGACCTGTTTCCCTTTCTCGCCGGCGTGAAGGTGAACCGGCAATGGGCTGGTCTTGCGGACATGACGCCGGACTTCGCGCCCATCATGGGCCGCACACCCGTGGACGGCTTTTTCCTCGACGCCGGCTGGGGCACCTGGGGATTCAAGGCAACGCCGGTTGCAGGCGAAACCATGGCGGCAACCGTGGCCTCCAACCGCAACCATGCCCTGATCCAGACCTTCGACTGGCACCGCTTCGAGCGCTTCGAGCTCACCGGTGAGAAAGGCGCGGCTTCGGTGGGCCACTGAATGAAGCTCATCCCCTGCCCGCTCAATGGCCTGCGTCCCGCCGATGAATTCATCTACGCCGGCGAAGTGCGACCGATGCCGGATTCGCATTGCACTGATGCGGACTGGGCGCGCCATGTGTTCCACCGCAGCGGCGTCCCTGGCATCAAGCAGGAATGGTGGTGTCACACGCCATCCGGCTACTGGTTCATCGCCGAGCGCGACACCACCAGCGATGAAATCCTGAGCAGCTTCGCGCCGCCGGCACGCACGGCGGATGCATCATGATGCACCGCCTGCCAACCGTGCCGGGGGAGTGGATCGATCGCAGCAAGCCGCTGCAACTGCACTTCGAAGGCCGGGAGGTCGCCGCGGTGGAAGGCGACACACTGAGCTCGGCGCTCGCCGCCGCGGGCATCATGACCACCGCGCGCAGCTTCAAGTACCACCGCCCGCGCGGCATCGTTTCGGCCGCGGGCCACGATGCCAACAATCTGTTCCAGATCGGCAGCGAACCCAACCAGCGCGGCGACCAGATCCTGGCGAGGGATGGCCTTGTCTTCGCTGCCGTGAACACGCGCGGGGGCGTGGCGCATGATCGCGCCGCCGCCATGGGAATGCTGTCGCGCTTTCTGCCGGTCGGCTTCTACTACAAGGCCTTCATCGGCCGGCGCACTTTCCCGTGGTTCGAACGACTGATCCGCAGCGCCAGCGGACTGGGCCGCGTGCACTTCAGCGCGCCGGGTGGTCTGCGGCAGCGGCGCTACCAGCACTGCGATGTCGCGGTCATCGGTGCCGGCATCAGTGGACTGCGGGCGGCGCTGGCGGCAGCCGAAAATGGCGCTCGCATCGTGGTGATCGATGAGGCGCAGCGGCCGGGCGGCAGCGGTCTCTGGCATGCCAGGACCCGCGCGCAGGATGCCGGTCAATGTCAGGCGCTGATCGCAGCAGTAACGGCGCATCCTGGGATCGACCTGCTTTGCTCGCACAGTGTGGTGGGCTACTACGCCGATCATGAGCTCGCTGTGTCGCGCCTGGATCGCGAGGATGGCGGGTTGCGGCTGCTGCGCGCGGGCGCCGTGGTGATGGCCACCGGCTGCATCGAACAGCCGGCTGTGTTCCGCAACAACGATCTACCGGGCATTCTGCTGGGCTCTGCGGCGCAACGGCTGCTGTATCGGCATGGCATCGCCGCGGGCGCGAAGATCGTTGTGCTGGGCGCCAACGACGAAGCGGTGTCGCTGGCGCTGGATCTGGCATCGCAGGGTCTGAAGGTGACCGATCTGGCGATTCCGGAAGGTTCGCCGGCAGTCGAGCTACCGATGGCAGAACTGCGCAGCGCCGGCATCACCGTGCATCAGGACGTGCAGCAGGTCGCCGCGGCGGCCGGCAGGGATGGCGCAGTAGCCACCGTCGAATGGAATGCGGCGGGCCGACAGTTGCAAGTCGACTGCGATTGCCTGCTGATGTCCACAGGGTGGATGCCGGCGCTGCAACTGGCGCTGCAGGCCGGCGCCCGGATCGAATTCGATGCCGGCATTGGCCAGCATGTGCCGCAGTCGCTGCCGCCGGGCCTGTTCGTCGCGGGTCGAGCCAATGGCCACTTCGAATTCCTCGCGCGCGCCGCCGATGGCGACGCCGCGGGAGCCAATGCCGCGCGGTACGCGCTCGGGAAGACCGATGCCATGGTTGCTTCCGCCGCGCGCGCGCAACGCCGCCACTCGCATGCCGCACCGCTGTTCGCTCACCGGGATGGCAAGGAATTCGTGGATCTGGATGAAGATCTCACGCTTGCCGACCTGGCCAATGCGGCACAGGAGGGCTTCGACAGCGTGGAGCTGCTGAAGCGCTACAGCACAGTGGGCATGGGACCTTCGCAGGGCAAGCTTTCGAATCTGAATGCCGCGCGGCAGTTGGCGCGTGTCACGGGTCAGGATCTCCCCTCGCTGGGACTGACCACGGCGCGTCCGCCGTGGCAGCCGGTCAGCCTGGGCGCACTGGCGGGTTCGCGCTTCGCGCCACTGCGCCGCACCGCCATGGATGCCTGGCATGAAGCACATGGCGCCATCTGGATGCCGGCCGGCAACTGGCGACGTCCGGCCTGTTACAGGACCGATTCAGCCGACCAGCAGCAGAGCATTGCGGCCGAAGTGCACCACGTGCGCAACGTCGCCGGACTCATTGACGTCTCCACGCTGGGCAAGATCGAAGTGATGGGCCGCGATGCGGGCGTGCTGCTGGATCGCATGTATGTCGGTGTGGTCAGCGACCTGGCACGCGGCCGCACGCGCTATGCGGTGATGCTCGACGAGGCTGGCACCGTCATCGACGACGGCGTGGTCGCGCGCCTCGCGGATGGCCGTTTCTATCTCACCACCACCACTGGCGGCAGCGCCACGATCTATCGCGAACTGCAGCGGCGCGTGGCGGAATGGCAGCTGGACTGCACGCTGCACAACCTCACCGGCCATCTGGCGGCAATGAATCTCGCCGGCCCGCGCGCACGTGAAATCCTGGCGCAATGCACCGGCCTTGCGCTCGACGACGCCGCGTTCCCCTATCTCGCACTGCGTGAAGGCAGCATTGCCGGCGTCCCGGCGCGCGTGGCACGTGTGGGCTTCGTCGGTGAACTGGGCTTCGAGATCCATGTACCGGTCGACAGCGCGCAGATCGTGTGGACTGCCCTGATGGAAGCCGGCGTCGCGACCGGCCTGCGACCTTTCGGCGTGGAGGCGCAGCGCATCCTGCGGCTGGAAAAGGGGCACATCATCGTTGGGCAGGATACCGACGGCGTGACCAATCCCTATGAAGCCACACTGGGCCGCATGGTCCGCATGGACAAAGCCTACTTTGTAGGCCGGCGCAGCCTTGCAATCCTCGAGACGCGCGGCAACCGGCAGCGGCTGATCGGCTTCACGCTTGAAGCACCGCAGGCACCACTGCTGGAATCGCATCTGGCGATTCAGGGCGATCGCATCGTCGGTCGCATCACCAGCATTGCGCGCTCCGTGACGCTGGGCAAGACCATCGGTCTCGCATTGCTTGCACCCGATGTCGCAAGCGTTGGCAGTGTCGTGCAGTTCCGCGACGACAACGGCGTCCTGCATGCTGCAACGCTGGTCGCGCCGCCATTCTATGACCCATTGAATGCGCGGCAGCGAGTGGTGGCTGCGTGACCGGGCACGCCGCCGCCAGCATCCAGGGCGTGGCCATTGCTGCTGCCGGCGCACGCATCGGTGTTAAGGGCGCCGATGCCGCAGCGCTGCTGCTGCGGTGGGGCCTGCACATCCCGATGCTGCCGAACCGTGTCGTTCACTGGCAGGCTGCCGATACGCTGGGCAGTGGCCGCTGCCTGCGCCAGGGCAACAGCGAATTTCTGGTCGAACTGGACACGGCGCCGCCAGCACCGCTGGCAGGTGATGACGCGATTCCCCGTGCCTGGACGCTGATCCGCGCGGATCACAGCCTGCTGTTGCAGGGGCCCGAATGGCCCGCAGTACTTGCCCATGTCTGCAGTTTCAACTTCGAGCGACTGCAGGCAGAACCGGACCTGGTGGTCATGACGCTGCTGGCCGGCATCAGCGTCACCTTGATACGCGAACCGACGCGCACCGCGGCCGAGGCGTCACTGCGCCTCTGGTGCGACCCCGGCTTCGCGCTTTATCTGCAGCAGTGTCTTCACACCCTTTCCCAGTACGCGGCAACCGCCCCCCGAGGATCACGATGAACAGCAAAGAGCTCCAGTCTGGATTACGCGCCCAGAACATCCGCTATGTGCTGGCCCAGTTCGTGGACATACATGGCGCCGCCAAGGCCAAGTCCGTGCCCATCGAGCACCTCGACATGGTGCTGGGCGCTGGCGCCGGCTTTGCCGGTTTCGCCCTGTGGGGTTTTGGCATGGGTCCGCATGGTCCCGATTACATGGCGGTGGGTGATCCCGACACGCTGCGCGCACTGCCATGGATGCCGGGCCACGCGCGCATTGTCTGCAATGGCACGGTCAAGGGTTCGCCGTGGCCCTATTGTTCGCGCGTGGTGCTGAAGCGCCAGCTCGACAAACTCGCGGCCGAGGGACTGACGCTTTACACGGGCATCGAACCAGAGTTCATGCTGCTGACGCGCGATGCAAATGGCGCCCTGAGGCCTTTCGATTCGACTGACACGCTGGAGAAGCCCTGCTACGACTACAAGGGCCTGTCTCGCGCCAGCGTCTACCTCGATGAGCTCACGAGCTCGCTGCGCACCGTCGGCGTGGACGTCTACCAGATCGATCATGAGGACGCCAACGGCCAGTTCGAGGTGAATTACACCTATGCGGACGCCCTGACATCGGCCGACAATTTCACGCTGGTGAAGATGGCTGTGAGCGAAATCGCCCGCAAGCACGGCATGATCGGCAGCTTCATGCCCAAGCCGTTCTCGAACCGCACGGGCAGCGGCGCGCATTTTCATATCTCGCTGGGCAATGCCACGAAGCCCAATCTGTTCCACGACGCAGGCGACCCACAGGGGCTCGCGCTGTCGGAGACCGGCTACTTCTTCCTTGGTGGATTGCTGAAGCACGCGCGTGCCTTGACGGCCATCTGCGCGCCGACCGTGAACTCCTACAAGCGGCTGGTCGTGGGTCGCGCGCTCTCCGGTGCAACTTGGGCCCCCGCCTACATCTCCTATGGCGACAACAACCGCACCTGCTGCGTGCGCATTCCGGGAGGTCGCCTGGAAATGCGGCTGCCGGACTCGGGCTGCAATCCGTATCTGGTCTCCGCCGCGATAGCCGCTGCCGGCATGGATGGCGTCAAGAACCGGCTGCATCCGGGCCCCATGAACAACACGAATCTCTATGAAGCTTCGGCTGCCGAACTGAACAGTGCCGGCATCGGACTGCTGCCGCAGAACCTGCTCGAGGCGATCACGGCACTGGAGCAGGATGAAGTGGTGCAGGACGGACTGGGCTCGCAACTTGCCGCTGAATTCATCGCCCTGAAGAAGATGGAATGGACCGAGTACGCACGCCATGTGTCGGACTGGGAGACCAGGCGCTACGTGGAGTTCTTCTGATGTGTGGAATTGTCGGACTGCTGCTGAAGAATCCTTCCTGGGATGATCGGCTGGGTGAATTGCTGGTTCCCATGCTGGTGGGCATGACCGATCGCGGTCCTGATTCCGCCGGTCTGGCCGTGTTTGCGACCACACCGACTGCCGCCACCAAGCTGAGCCTGTTTCAGCTGCATGGCACCGTGGACTGGGCTGCGTTCACGCGCATGCTGGCCCGCGACCTGCCAGGCGAACATGGCCTGCACGAAAGCGGCCGGCATGCAGTGCTCAGCACCCGCGCCGACATCACGGCCGTACGGCATTACATCGCCGGCAAGCCGGGCGTCGTCATCCTGTCGCAGGGTCATCAGATCGATCTCTACAAGGATATCGGCACACCCGGCGCCATCGCCGAGCGTTACGGTTTTGGCAAGCTCGCCGGCAGTCATGCGGTGGGCCACACGCGCATGGCCACGGAATCGGCAGTGACGCCCGCCCATGCGCATCCATTCACTGCTGGTGAGGATTTCTGCCTGGTGCACAACGGCTCGCTGTCCAATCCCAACCTGGTACGGCGCAAACTGGAACCGCTGGGCATTCATTTCGAAACCGATAACGATACGGAAGCCGCGTGCAGGTTCCTCGAGTGGCGCATGCGCGAAGGCGACAGCATCGAGAACGCAATTGAGAAGGGCTTCACCGAACTCGACGGCTTCTTCACTTTCCTGATCGGCACGCAGAACGGCCTGTCCCTGGTGCGTGATCCATTTGCGTGCAAGCCTGCGATCGTGGCCGAAACGGACGACTATGTGGCTGTGGCCTCGGAGTTCCGCTCGCTGGCACACTTGCCTGGCGTAGCGACCGCGAAGCTGTTCGAACCGCAGCCTCGCACCATCTACTCCTGGAAGCGCGCATGAGCAATCCCATGGAATTCGACCTAGCGCAGGATGGCGGCCTGCGCGCGCTCAACGGCTGGCTGCATGCGAGCACCGCCGTCACACCCTTGCCACCGGTGCGGGTACTGAATCCCGACGGCGCACATGCCATCGCCTGCGGTGCCGATGCGCCGTTCGATATCCACGTCATGGGCAATGCGGGCTACTACGTCGCCGGCATGAACAAGCACGCAAAGGTCACCGTGCATGGCAACGCCAGCACCGGCGCTGCCGAGAACATGATGAGCGGCGAAGTGCGCATCAAGGGATTCGCTTCCACCAGCGCTGGCGCATCGGCCCATGGCGGCTGCCTCATCATCGAAGGCGATGCTTCGCTTCGCTGCGGCATCTCGCTGAAGGGCGGCGACATTGTAGTCGGCGGCAACGTCGGTGGCTTCTCGGCATTCATGGCGCAGGCCGGCCGACTCGTGATCTGCGGTGACGCGGGCGATGCACTGGGCGACTCACTTTACGAAGCCGTCATCTACGTGCGCGGCAAGGTGGCATCGCTCGGCGCGGACGCACGCTTTGAAGAGATGACACCGGCTGATGTTGCGGGCCTGCAGGAACTGCTGTCGCGCGCGGGTTTCGCGTACACGGCCAGCGAGTTCCGCAGGGTGGCTTCCGCGCGCAGCCTGTATCACTGGAATGCCGACGCGAATCAGGAGTATTGAAGTGGAAGAATCCTCGAGTTTCGATCGGCACACGATCGACTATATCCAGCGCGCGTCGGCGACCGGCCTGTATGAAATCCGCGGCATGGGCGCAAAGCGGAAGCTGCCGCATTTTGACGACCTGCTGCTGCTGGGCGCGTCGCTGTCGCGCTATCCGCTCGAAGGCTATCGGGAGAAATGCGCCACGCGCACGGTGCTGGGATCCCGCTACGCGAAGAAGCCGCTCGAACTGGACATCCCCATCACCATTGCCGGTATGAGCTTCGGTGCGCTCTCGGCCAATGTGAAGGAATCACTGGGCCGCGCAGCCAGCAGCGTCGGCACTTCCACCACCACCGGCGACGGTGGCATGACCGACGAGGAGCGTCGTTCTTCCAAGCATCTGGTGTATCAGTGCCTGCCTTCGCGCTATGGCTTCAATCCGGATGACCTGCGTCGCGCCGATGCCATCGAAGTGGTGATCGGCCAGGGCGCGAAGCCCGGCGGGGGTGGCATGCTGCTGGGACAGAAGGTGAATCCGCGTGTCGCGAAGATGCGGACGCTGCCTGAAGGCGTTGACCAGCGCTCGGCCTCGCGGCATCCCGACTGGACCGGCCCGGATGACCTTGCCATCAAGATCCGCGAGCTGCGCGAGATCACCGACTGGCAGAAACCGATCTACGTGAAAGTCGGTGCCACGCGCGTGTTCCACGACGTGAAGCTGGCCGTGCATGCCGGCGCCGATGTGGTCGTGGTCGATGGCATGCAGGGCGGCACGGCCGCCACGCAGCTGGCCTTCATCGAGCATGTGGGCATTCCCACGCTGGCCGCGGTGCGGCAGGCCGCCGACGCACTGGAAGACCTGAACATGACCGGCGTCGTGCAGCTCATCGTCTCAGGCGGCATCCGTTCCGGTGCTGACGCGGCCAAGGCGCTGGCGCTCGGTGCCGATGCCGTTTCCATCGGCCAGGGGATCCTCGTTTCGCTGGGCTGCAACAGCAGCAGCTACCTGCACCAGGGCCAGCACGTCGATGTGACCGCAGAGTACGAAGCACTGGGCACGCGCCCCGGCCTCTGCCACCACTGCCATACCGGGCGCTGCCCGGTGGGTGTCACCACGCAGGATGCGATCCTGGAACAGCGGCTCGAGGTGGAAACCGGCGCCAGACGCATCCGCAATTATCTCAAGACGCTCACCATGGAACTGACCATGCTCGCCCGTGCCTGCGGCAAGCAGGACGTGCACCATCTGGAACGCGAGGACCTGGTGGCGCTGACCGTGGAATCCGCTGCCATGGCCGGCGTGCCGCTGGCAGGCACGCACTGGATTCCCGGCCGGGAGGGGCAGCCGGGCTGAGCCGCGCTACAATCCCGCGCACTCATTGATTCAATGACTGGCGGGACGTGCGCATGAAAACAGATTACGAGAAACTGGGCGCGTTCTACCTCGGGCGCGTCTTCGATGCCGCCGCCGGCAAGCTCTCCGACGAACCGCTGCTGTACGACTCGCGCGACCTCACCACCCACGCCATCTGCGTGGGCATGACCGGCAGCGGCAAGACCGGCCTGTGCCTGGCCATGCTGGAAGAAGCCGCCATCGACGGCATCCCCGCAATCTGCATCGACCCGAAAGGCGATCTCGGCAACCTGCTGCTGACCTTCCCGCAACTGGCGCCACAGGATTTTGCCGGCTGGGTGGACAGTGGTGAGGCAGCGCGACGCAATCTCAGCGTCGAACAATATGCCACGCAGGTAGCGCAGCAATGGCAGGCGGGGCTGGCCGAATGGGATCAGGCGCCGGAGCGGATCGCAAAGTTTCGGGATGCAGCCGATGTCGCGATCTACACACCCGGCTCGGACAGCGGCCTCCCCCTGTCGGTACTGCAGTCGCTGGCGCCGCCTCCCGCCGAACTGCTCAATGACGGCGAAGCGCTGGCCGAGCGCATCGGCTCGGTTGTGTCCGGCCTGCTGACTCTGCTGGGCCGCGATGCCGATCCGCTGCAGAGCCGCGAACATATTCTGCTGTCGACCCTGTTGCAGCAGGCTTGGGCCGCAGGCCGCGCGGTAGATCTCGCTTCACTAGTTGCCAGCGTGCAGAAGCCCAGCGTCGAGAAGCTGGGAGCGCTGGATCTGGAAACCTTCTTTCCGGCGAAAGACAGAATGTCGCTCGCACTGGCCATCAATGGATTGCTTGCTTCACCGCGCTTCGCCACCTGGACGCGCGGCGAGCCGCTGGATGCACAGCGCCTGCTGTTCACGCCGGAAGGCAAGCCGCGCATCGCCATCATCTCGATTGCGCATCTTTCGGACGCGGAACGCATGTTCGTGGTCACGCTGCTGCTGAATGAAGTGATCGGCTGGATGCGCCGCCAGCCCGGCACCTCATCGCTGCGCGCCATCCTCTATATGGATGAGATCTTCGGCTACTTTCCGCCGTCGGCAGTGCCACCAGCCAAGCCACCGATGCTGACTCTACTCAAACAGGCGCGCGCCTATGGCCTGGGCGTGGTACTGGCGACACAGAATCCCGTCGATCTCGACTACAAGGGCCTGGGCAACACTGGCACCTGGCTGATCGGTCGTTTGCAGACCGAGCGGGATCGTGATCGGCTGCTGGATGGCCTGACCACCGCCCTTGCAACCGGCGGACCAGATCGCGAAGAACTGGCGCGGATGGTTGGCTCGCTGACGCAGCGGGTATTCCTGATGCGCAATGTGCACGATGACGCCCCGGTGTTGTTGAAGAGCCGCTGGGCGTTGTCGTACCTGCGCGGTCCGCTAACGCCCGCGGAAATCAGCCGCCTCATGGCGCCGCGCAAACAGCTCGCTGCCACGCATGGCGTTGCACCATTGGGCACGACACCACAGGCCGCCGCCGCAGCCAGCGCACCAACCACGGCAACCCGCCCCGCGTTGCCGGCGGAGATTGAAGAGGCGTTCATGCCGGTTCGCGGCGCTGCAGACCGCATCACCTACCAGCCCCGCGCCTTCGGCACCGCCAAGCTGCACTTCGTCGACAAGCCCGCGGGCGTGGATGAATGGCAGCAGCTCAGCTTCGCCGCCGCGCTGTCGGATGATGGCAAGGACGCGCTGTGGGAGGAAGGCGAGGCCTTCGCCAATGCAGCGCTGACGCGCGATGCACTGGCTGGCGCGACCTTCGCGGACCTGCCCTCCGGTGCACAGCGCTCGGCCACCTATGCGCAATGGGGCAAGAGCCTGGCCGCCTATCTCTATCAGAACCAGAAGCTGCAGCTGTGGTCCTGCGATGCATTGAAGCAATTGTCGCGACCCGGTGAGTCCGAGGGCGATTTCCGCAGCCGCCTCGCGCTCAGCGTGCGCGAGCAGCGCGACGCGCAGGCCGCAAAGCTGCGCGAGAAGTTCGCACCAAAGCTCGCCACGCTGCAGAGCCAGCTGCAGCGCGCCCGCGAACGCACCGAGCGCGAGAAGGGCCAGCTATCGCAGCAGAAATTCCAGACCGCCATCTCGGTGGGCGCCACGATTCTCGGCGCCTTCCTGGGCCGCAAGGCCGTCTCGGTGGGCAACATTGGCCGCGCCACCACCGCGGCAAAATCCGCCACGCGCATCGGCCGTGAATCAGACGATGTGCAGCGTGCCGAAGAATCATCCGGCGTGATCGAACAGCGCATCGCCGATCTTAACAAGGAATGCGAAGCTGCCATCGCGACGCTCGAGACCTCGCTCGACGCACAGCGTATCGAGCTGCGCAGCGTGATCGTCGCGGCACGCAAGACCGATGTGGCCATCGGCAAGATCCTGCTGCTGTGGACGCCATGGCGCACCGGCGCGGACGGATTTCCCGCGCAGGCCACCTAGTGCGCACATTGCTGCGTCGCCTGCTGCTGGCGCTGCTCTGCGGTGGCGCGCTCACCGCCTGCCACAAGTCACCGACCCAGGCCGAATGGACCGGGACCTATCGTGCCGCTCTGCAGCTTCCTGGGGGAGAGCTGCCCTTCGGCCTTGAGATCTCGCGCGAGAACGAAGCCACCGTGGCGTGGCTGGTAAATGGCAGCGAACGCGTGAAGGTCCCGGAGGTGACGGTCGCGGGCGACGACATCCTGCTGCGAATGCCCGGGTTCGAGCATCGCATCACTGCAAGGCGCATGGGCCCGCAGCTGCGCGGCGAACTGCTGCTGCTGAAGGCCAAGGGCACGCGCCAGCAGATTCCCTTCACTGCGCAGCGTGACCAGGCGCCGCGGTACTTTCCAGACGAGGCAACACCAGGTGGTGACATCTCCGGGAGATGGGCCGCGACCTTCACCGATGACGAGGGCACCACTTACATCGCCGTAGGCGAATTCAAGCAGCAGGGTTCAATCGTCAGCGGCACGTTTCTCACCCCTAGCGGCGACTACCGCTATCTGAACGGTGAAATGCGCGATGGCCGACTCTACCTCGGCACCTTTAACGGCGGCCACGTGTTCCTGTTCCACGCCAGCCTGGACGCCGCCGGCTTGCTGCAGGGTGAATACTGGTCCGGCCTGGCCTCGCACGAGCGATTCACCGCATATCGCGATGCCGATGCCAGCCTTGGCACGACGACCGCTGTCACTGCGATGAAAAGCCCGCTGCAGCCGCTGGGCTTTGCATTTCCGGACCTGGCGGGAAGCATCGTGTCGCTGGGCGACCCGCGCTTCCGCGGCAAGGTAGTGGTCGTCACGCTGGCCGGCAGCTGGTGCCCGAACTGTCATGACGAAGCGGCATTCCTCGAGCCCTACTACCGCGAACACAAGGCTGCTGGCCTCGAAGTTGTCAGCCTGATGTTCGAACAGCTCGAGACCGTGGACGAGACCCGCGGCGCGGTGCAGCGCTTCCGTGACCGTTACGCCATCACCTATCCGCTGCTGCTGGCGGGCATCTCCGATCGCGTCGATGCGGCCACGAAGCTGCCGCAGCTCAATGGTGTGTACGCCTATCCCACCACGATCCTGATTGACCGGAAGGGTCAGGTGCGGCACATCCATACGGGCTTCTCGGGCCCCGCTACGGGACAGCACTACACCGACCTGACAAATGATCTGGACCAGCGCATCCGCGTCCTTCTGACAGAGAAAACCTGACATGCCTTCATTCGACACCGTTTCGGAAATCGATGGTCACGAGGTAACCAATGCCGTCGACCAGGCCACTCGCGAACTGACCCAGCGCTTCGACTTCAAGGGCACGAAGGCGGAATACACGCGTGAGATGAAGGAACCCTTCGTGGTCATCATGAAGGCCGAATCGGAGTTCCAGCTCAAGCAGATGCTCGACATCCTGAAGCTGCGGGTCGCAAAGCGCGGCATCGACGTGAGCTGCATGGAGGTGAAGGACCCGGAGACCAACCTTGCCGAGGCCCGCCAGAAGGTGAACCTCAAGCACGGCATCGATCAGGAATCAGCGAAGAAGATCGTCAAATCGCTGAAGGAAAGTGGCCTGAAAGTGCAGGCGCAGATTCAGGGTGACAAGGTGCGCGTCACCGGCAAGAAGCGCGACGACCTGCAGGATGCGATCGCCCACCTGCGCAAGGCAGAGCTGGGCGTGCCGCTGCAGTTCGAGAATTTCAGGGAGTGACGCGACCGTGCGGGTTTTCGAGCCGCTATCGCTGTTGTCAATCATGACATCACTGCTCAATAGCTAAGGCCTGCGGTCAGAACCACGAGCCGCAATTGTCGCCTGTTGACGGCAGTCAACGCATGCCGTTGCACGACGTCAGAAGGGGCGATGCAGGTGCTGCCTTCGAGGGATGTCATTTGTCCCACTTGTCCCTGCAGTACATCCGGCACAGAGCGGCTCTTCACCTGCCCAACCTCCACGTGCACCGGCGCGGCGCCCGGCCGCGGAGACGAACCGTATCATCTAGAGTCCGCCCCTATCCGGTACGGGCGAGTTTGCGGGAACTCTAGCCGCGACGATCCGCGCGCAACAGCCTGCGCTTTTTTACGCTGTGCTCCGCTTCGGACAGCATTTCTTCCGTTGAAAGATGTCTCGACGGCGCGTAGTCGACGGCAGCCCAGTCAATCGAAACTTGCCCAAGCGTCGCCACTTCGAGATTCAGGCACCGCACGCGTTCTTCGTAACACGCCTCTGCGTTCGCCTTGGAATTTCCCCCGTCGGAATCAATTACGGCAAACGTGCGCGGACCGATTCGCGCCACGAGGTCGCAACTTCCGAAGATTGCGAGCAGCACGCGGGTGATGCCGACCAGCAAAGCGGAGTCAGCTACGCGCGGTGCCTTCGCGAGGCCACCGCCCGCATCGATCGCGATATCAAACACAATCAGTCTGGGCGGATGAGGCAACTTTCCTGAAAGCCGCAGCAGGAAATCGCCGATCTCCAGGAACCCGCGCAGATTCGCCAGGCCCGTGGTGACATCGTTCACGGCGCGATCGATCGGGCCCAGCTCGGCCTCGATCATTGTGGCCAGGGAGTGCAGCAAGGCGCGCTCGTCGGCAACAAGCGAGCGCGGCTCGTGTCCGATGATGCACAAGGTTCCAAGCTTGCTTCCGTCTGCGGCGCCTACGGGATATCCCGCGTAGAAGCGAATACCCGGCTCACCGACTACCAGTGGGTTGTCAGCAAAACGCTTGTCTTTGCGGGCGTCCTCCACGACCAGCAAGGCGTCGCCCAGAATGGCGTGGCCACAGAAGGATATCTCCCGTGAGGTCTCGCTCGCTGCCAGCCCCTGCCTGGACTTGAACCATTGGCGCTGTGCGTCGACCAGGCTGACCAGCGCGATCGGCACTACGAACAGCCTCCGTGCGAGCCGGGTTACTCGATCAAATCGCTCCTCCGGCGCCGAGTCCAGAAGCTCACTGGATCGAAGTGCAGCGAGCCGCTGCGATTCGTCGGATGACGGCGGCGGGATCAGCATTGCGCTTGCCTCTCCGCGGGCGATTGCGTTGCAGTGTTGCCATCGGCGGCACCGGGCGCGCCAGCGGCAACGTGCCTTGCCTGCTGCCCCACTGACGAGATCAGGGTGAGATCGCCACTTGATTGTCGTAGATCCACTGCTGCCCCCTTGATCGCAAGCATACCGCGCCCGGCCCGCTTCGCGGCGTAGCACGCCTGATCTGCTGCGGTGAGCCATGCCGACTCGTCCTCCATTTCGCTCGAGACCGCAGCGACGCCGATACTTGCGCCGGTCTCGTACATCGTCCCTTGCCAACTCGTGCGCAGCGGATTCAAGCCATGGAGAATCTGCTCCGCGACGGCTGAGATCCGTTCCGGTGCGCAGCTCTCCAGAATGACTGCGAATTCATCGCCTCCCATGCGTGCCACCGTATCTGTCGGCCTGACGAGCGACTGCAATACCGCCCCGATCCGCGACAGCACTGCATCGCCGGCACCATGCCCGCCGGCGTCGTTGACGGCCTTGAAACGGTCCAGATCGATGGCGATCACCACTGCGCACTCGTCCAGCAGTCGCGCTCTGTGAAAGGCGCGTTTCGCACGGCGCTGGTACTCAACCCGATTGCCAAGCCCCGTCAGGGCATCGCGCGTGGCCTGCCGGTTCAGCTCCTGATCGTGTTGATACCGTTCCGTCGCATCCTGCAACACGATGACTGCGCCAGTAATCCTGCCTTCACTTCCCGACAGGGGCGACACCGACACCATGACATGTATGGCAGCGCCGTCGGGTCGATGCAGAATGCATGCTTTCTCAGCCCGCATCACCTTTCCCAGCGCAATTGCCCGGCCAACGAGATCCGGAACCGGGCGGGAGGATTCGGCATCTGCGATTGCCGTAACCTCGTCGAAACGGCGTGATTCGACATCGGCCAGGGTCTGTCCGAGGATTTCCCTGGCCGCGGCATTCATGTAGGTGATCCGCTGCTCTGGGTCCGTCGTGATCACACCATTGCCGATGGCAAGCAGGGTGGTCTTGAGCAGGCCCTCGCTCTGCCGTAACTTCCGAGCGCCGAGTCGGCGATCATCGGATCCGATGCCGACCGCGACGGGAAGCATCAGCGTCGAGATCAGGGCCCAAATGGGAAGCAGGGCAAGCGTAGAAGTCTGCGTATTCGGCGAGAGTCCATGCGGAAGTATTCCCGCGAGCCAGAGCGCCAGGATCAGCAGCCCGCACAGCAGACTCAGTATGGCTGTTCCAAGTCCTCCAAGCCGGAACGCAGCAATCATCAACGGAACGCTCATGATGATGAACGGAAAGCTCACATAGCGTATCGCGACGTAACAGCTCACCAGACAGATCAGGGCCAGAATCAAGTTACCGGCGATGAACTTCCTGGAAACGAGCCGCCGCAACAGGTCCGATCTGTACAGGATCACGGGAGGTGCAAACAGGCACATGCCGAGCGCATCTGCCAGCCACCAGTGCGCGGTAGATGCCCACCACGGCTGCCCGAAAGCCACATGCAGCAGTGCTCCGCCGAAAGCTGCCGCCACGCCGGGAATGGCCAGTCCCAGAACGGCCGTCATGTGCGCGGCATGGTTCACGTTGATGGAAGGGATCGGAAACTTCACGAGGGATCGGTAGACCCATATCGCCAGCCCGATCTCCGCAACATTCACCAGCGCAAAGCCAACTGCAACGAGCAGGGAGTCACCTGCCGACAAGGTGTTGGCAGCCACGACCGCCAGACCAACAAGCAGCAGGCTGAGACTCGCCCGCAGGCGGCTGACACGGATGATCAAGGCCGCAGCGATCGCATTCGCCGGCCATATCAGCGCCACGCCTTCGGTGGCGCGCGTCAGGCGGATGGCGACGAGGGATACGAGCAGGTAGACCAGGGCAAAAGCCAGTTCTGCCGCTGGCAGGCGAAGATCGCCCTTCGGCTCGGCAATCCGCCCTGTCACAGACGCGCCGCTGCGGCGCAGTAGCGCTCTGGTCCAGGCGGTCTTCGTCAACCAACTCAAGCGGCGCCCCTTGAGGCTACAGGTACGCGGCGCAGTGTGCGCCTGGCGCTGACCCGGCAATGGGATGTATATCGCGATCCGGGAGTTCGGCAGGATCAGTACCGGATTCTTGTGCCCACACCAGTCTCCCCGATGGCCGCGGAGAGCCACGCCCGAAGGGAAAATTGGTTCTGACCGCAGCATCGGTCATTCGACGTCGCGCCCCGGAGATGGGGTGCCGGCTCAGGCGCGCGAGCCGCTGCTGCTCAAGATAGTCGGTCAGCAATTTCTCGACGACTCCGGACAGGTCGCCGGTGAGGTCGCGCACGTGATCGACGAGGTCCGAGTTCAACGTGAGGTTCACGGGGCGCTTTCGGGCGTTGATGTCGAAGGCTGGTTAAATACCGATGATTGGAGAGGAATCCGCCTGACGGCAGATGCCGGAAGTCGACGTTCGCTACCGGATCTGCTGCGTTAGCCGACCACAGGCTCCACGCGCACCTCGGTCTTCACCGAGTTCGCGATGTAGCATTCCTCGTGCGCCTTGTGATGCAACTGGTCGAGCTCTTCGCTGGTCGGCAACTTCGCGCCCGAGAAGGTCACGTTCGGCCGCAGTGTCACTACCGTCATCGCAAACCTTCGTTCGGCATTGCGCTCCAGCAGTCCACTGGCTGAATCCGCATAGCGATCCACACAGAAGCCGCGCTTCGCGGCAATCGCCAGAAACCACAACATGTGACAGCTCGACAGCGACGCGACGAAGGCTTCTTCCGGATCCACCGCAGAGGGATCAGATGCCGGCACGGGCACCACATGC
Organism: Gammaproteobacteria bacterium; assembly: GCA_031424095.1. GTDB lineage: Bacteria > Pseudomonadota > Gammaproteobacteria > Steroidobacterales > Steroidobacteraceae > ZC4RG30. Next base: position 24,320 of record JANPGU010000002.1, on the reverse strand, counting down.
GGCGAAGAGGACCCGGCAAGCTCCGCCCCGCCATCGAAACGCAGCAGATGTCGGCGACTGTATCTGTTACCGAGAAAATCCTGCTCGCCACGTTCCCACAACAGTTCGGCAGTATAGGTGGACATCAGGCGCTCCTTGCCGGCGGCGCGAAGGCCGCGGACTCCACACGGTAATAAACGAAGTCGATCAGCTCGCCATTCTGCGGTCGCAGCCCTTCATGGACTGCCTGCGCGCCGATCTTTTCCATCGCGCGCCGTGAACGCAGATTCAGCTTGCCCACGTGAAACCACACCCTGTCCGCCCAGCGGTTCGCGTGCGCGATCATCAGCCGCTTCAGCTCCAGGTTGGTGGGACCGCCCCAGAATTCGCGGGCAATGAACGTGTAGCCGATGGCGACTTCGCGGGCCACAGGATCCCAGTCGTAGTAACGGGCGGAGCCGATGACGCGGCCGGAAGCGGCATCGATCACCACCAGGGCACTGCCGGATTCCAGCGCCGCCGCGAAGAAGCGCTCGAAGCCGGCGGGCTCACAGCGTGTCTTGTCCGGATGCATAGCCCAGAGTTCGGGATCCCGCGCCACCTGCCAGAGCGGAGCGCGATCCTCGGCGCGCAGCGGGCGTAGTAGCAGTCGTTCGCCTTGCAGCACCGGTTGCAGATCAAATTCCATAGCGCGGACAGATTCAGGTGGCCGAACGGGTTTGGATAGAATGCCACGACCAGCCCCGCCCTCAATCTGTTCTGGAAGAAATCAGCCCATGACTTCGCATGTATTGGCCATCGACTCCCTGCTGACCCGCACATCGCTGGCCGGCGCCTTCATGAAAGCGCCTGGACCCAGCGATGACGAACTGCGGCAGATACTCGGCGCCGCGCAGCGGGCGGCCGATCACGGACGACTGCGCCCGTGGCGCTTTCAGGTAGTACGTCCGCAACACTACGAGGCGTTCTACGACCGCCTGGCCGAAGCGGCCACCCGCGTGCAGGGCGATCCGGCGCGCTACGACATGAACCGCGACAAATATCGAATGCCGGCGCGCGCACCGCTGCTGGTGGTAGCGGCGGCGAAAATCGATGCCAGGCAGAAGGTGGCGCCGATCGAGCAGGCATTCGCCGCGGCGGGCGCCACCCAGCTGGTGCTGAACGCGGCGCATGCGCTGGGTTACAGCGCCTTCCTGTTTTCAGGCGCGGGGGTGTTCGATGCGCCGTTCAAGGCGAGCCTGGGCCTCGGACCCGACGACCATCTGATCGGCTTCATCTGTATCGGCTCCGCGAATGGTCCGGGCAAACCCGGCCCGACAGCGGAGGTCTCCATCGTGGAGGGATTGGCACAAACTGTAAGCCAATGGACTCCGTGAGCTGCTGATTAGATCAGTCCGTTAATCAATTAGTCATTAGTCCAGTATTTGACACAACGTCAGTAAATGAACATACTGTCAGCTGATGAGTGAGCTGACAGACCGCCGTCGCGAGGAAAAGGACCGCCGCCGCAGCGAGATACTCGATGCGGCGGCGGCCGCCGCGGCCGAAGGCGGCTTCGATGCGATCACTATGGAGCAGGTTGCGCGCCGCGCGCGTTTGTCGCGGGCACTGCTCTACGTGTACTTCGAAGACAAGGCTGCGTTGCATCTCGCCCTCTATGAGCGGGCGCTGGAACTGCTGCTGGAGCAGTTCGCGCGTGCCACGCAGGATGCTCCCGACGGACTCGCACGCATTGCCGCCATGGCGAATGCCTATGTCGCGTTCTCCCGTGAACATTGCGTGCACTTCGAAGCGCTGGCCCGCTTTGAGGCGCGAAGCGCCACCGACTTGCAGACGGTTCCCGCCCGTTGTCTGGAACTGGGCGACGCCAGCCATGCGCACCTCGTTGCGGCAATCCGCGACGGCATGGCCGACGGCACGGTGCGAGCCGACGTGGGCCCAGCGGATGCGGTGGCCATCGCGCTGTGGGGCTTCATGCACGGCGTGATCCAGATCGCCGCTACCAAGGCGGGGCTGCTGGTACACCGCCATACCGACCCTGCCCAACTGCATGAACACGCGCTGGCGCTGACCCTGCGCGCCATTGCCAGCGTACCCGGGGCGTCGCTGCGCACCTGACCTCCGCCGGGAGTCCCACACCCACAGCTCCTGATGCCTGACACGGCCGATCCCGGTATCGTGGAATGATCGCGTGTGTGCGTGCGTGGGGTGCCTGCTGATGTTCGTGACGGCTCTTGGAACTTCAACCCCGCCGCATCTCTTTACCAAGAGCGAATGCTGGCAAGCCTTCGTGAAGTCAGAGTGGTTCGGACGTCTCACGCCACGTTCCCGGGCGATCACCAGGGCCGTGCTGCAAGGCGAGAACGGCATCGAAACGCGCTTCCTGGCCGTGGACAACCTCGAAGAGGTGTTTCACATCGACGCCAATACGCTGCAGCAGCGCTTCGCGCTGCATGCGCCACGGCTTGCGAGTGAGGCGGCGTCGAAGGCCCTCGAGCGGGCCGGATTGCGCGCAGAGGACATCGATGCGGTTATCGTTTCCACCTGCACTGGCTATCTGTGTCCCGGATTGAGTGGTTACGTGGGAGAGAAGCTGTCGCTGCGAAGGGATGTCCGGGGCTATGACCTGGTGGGTCAGGGGTGTGCGGCCGCGCTGCCCAATTGGCAGCTGGCCAGTGCACTGCTGGACAGCGGCCAGTGCGAGCACGTGCTGTCGATCTGCGTCGAGATCTGCAGCGCCGCGATGTATCTGGACGACGATCCGGGAGTGCTCATCAGTGCCTGTCTGTTTGGCGACGGGGCCGGCGCCGCCGTGCTGTCGCGGCGGCGTGCTGGCAGTGGTCGTGCGATTCAGTGGCGCCACACGGCATCCCTGATTGATCCGACCACGCGACAGGCGCTGCGGTTCGAACAGCGCGACGGATTGCTGCGCAATGTGCTGAGCCCGACGGTGCCACGCCTGGCCGCGCGCTATGCCCATGAGGTCTTCCTCGACGTGCTGGGCACTGCCCAATTGCAACCTGCGGATGTGAGCACCTGGATCTTCCACGCCGGCGGCAGAGATGTATTGCTGGCGATCGCGCAGGAATTCAGCTTGAGCCCCGACGCCCATCGCTACAGCAGCGACACGCTCCGGCGGCATGGCAATCTCAGCAGCGCCTTTGTCTATTTCGTGCTCGAGGCGGCCCTGGCGGACAACGCACCCGGTGGCTGGTGGTGGCTGTCGTCATTCGGTGCTGGCTTCAGTTGCCATGGCGCCCTGCTGTCGGTGGACTGACGCATGGCGCTCACTCGATCACGCGTAGTGCTGCCGGAACTGCTCGACCATCTGCCGCCCGATGATCCGCAGGCATTGCGATCACGCCGCGATCTGCAGCGCATCCACGTCGTGATGCGCACACGGGCCACGCTGTGCGACGCCATCGCGCGATTGCAGCTGGAACGGCCGCCAGCAAGCGTCCTCGAACTTGGCGCCGGCGATGCCACCTTGTTGCTGCATCTGGCCACAACGCTGGCTCCGCGCTGGCCCGGTGTTGCAGTCACCGTGCTGGACCGACTCGACCTGGTCAGCAGCGAAACGCGTCGTGGTTTTCGCGCCTTGGGCTGGTCGATCTCGGTAGTGACAGCAGATATTCTGGACTGGGCACACGCGAAATCCCGCGAACATCATGATCTGTGCCTGACAACCCTGTTCCTGCATCACTTCACCGCGCAGCAGCTTGGCGCAATCCTGGCCGCCGTGGCGGCGCGGTGCAGCGCATTCGTCGCCTGCGAGCCGCGACGCGATCTGCTGACCCTGCTCGGCAGTCGTTGCGTGGCGCTGCTGGGTGGCAACCGGATCACGCGGGAAGACGCCGTCACCAGTGTCGTGGCGGGTTTTAACGGCAGGGAACTGACGCAGGCATGGCAGGATCCTGGGAATGCATGGAGTCTGGACGAATCGCGCGTATTCCCGTTCACACACCGCTTTTCGGCCAGACGCCGGGCCATCCGGTCGCCGGGAATCGATCCATGACAGACGCCGATGCGCTGGTAGTCGGGGCGGGTCCCGCAGGGGCTACTGCTGCAATCCTGCTGGCGCGCGCGGGCTGGCGCGTAGTGCTGGTTGAACAGGATGAATATCCGCGGCGCAAAGTCTGCGGCGAATGCATCACCGCGGGCAGCCTTGCGCTGCTGGATGAACTCGGGATTGGTGCCGATGTCCGCGTACATGCGGGACCGGAATTGCGACACATGGCATGGATGGACGGGTCTTCGACATTGGTCGCGGACTTTCCGGCCTGCACTACCGGGCCATATCGATACGGTCGTGTGCTGCGCCGGGACTTCCTGGATACCTTGCTGGTGGACCATGCGGTCGCGCAGGGCGTGGTTCTGTTGCAGCCAGCCAGGGTGCGCTCGGTTGGTGGCGGGCCCGGCGCGTTTGAATGCGGCATTGAAATCGAGCCCGCACAGAGCCGGAAGATAAGCGCTGCGGTGGTCATTGATGCCCACGGCTCCTGGGAACGTGGACCGCAGGTGTTGTCTGAGGGTCAGCAAACCATGCGCCGCCGACCCCGACACGCGTCGGATCTGTTTGCGTTCAAGGCAGTTTTCGAACACAGCAGGTTGCAGCCAGGCATGTTGCCGGTTATTGCAGTGGCCGGTGGCTATGGCGGCATGGTGGTGGCGGACCAGGGCCTGGCGACAATCGCTTGCTGCCTGCGCCGCGACACGCTTGCTGAATGGAGGAAGCACCACGCCCGATCGCCCGCCGGTGACGCCGTCGAAGCACTGCTTCGCGGGCACTGCACCGGCGTACGCCAGGCGCTGGACGGCGCCCGCCGCCTTGGCCCCTGGCTGACCGTAGGTCCATTGCAACCTGGCAGTCGCGTCTCCTGCGACGACAGCGTGTTCCGCATTGGCAATGCCGCCGGCGAAAGCCACCCGTTGATCGGTGAAGGCATCAGCATGGCATTGCAGTCCGCAGCCTTGCTGGCGAGGGCACTTGCGTGCAACGCGCCTGCAACACTCAGCGCACATGAAACCCGGGACGTGCAGCGCCGGTATGTACTGGCCTGGCGCCAGGCGTTTTCCCATCGACTGCGAATGGCGGCCCTGTACGCGCACATCGCCATGCGGCCGGCGCTTGCCACTCCCGCCAGGGCGCTACTTGGACAGTGGCCTGCAATCTTGACCATGGCGGCGCGCCTCGCTGGCAAGGCGCGCGCAATGACTTCTTTTCCCGTATCTGGCGCTACCACATGAACACAATCGAAGTGCTGCAGGATCTGCTGATGAAGCAATACGGGCTGGCGCGCGAGCAGGTCGCCCCGGATGCAGCGCTCACCGCACTGGGCGTCGACTCGCTCGGGCTGATCGAACTGATGTTCGAAATCGAAGACCGGTTTGGCATCAGCCTGCCGGACGACAAAGCGCCAGTACTGATCACGATCGCCGATGTCGTGGACTACATCGAACTACTGTTGAAGCCGGCTGCAACGCCGCCGGCTGGGTGAAGCATGCATCGCGTTGCGATCACGGGTCTTGGCGTCCTGGCACCCTTGGGGCACAGCGTGCAGACGCTGTTTTCGAATCTTGCAGCGGGTCATTCGGGGGTCGGACCGCTGGTATTTCCCGGTGCCAAACGCCTGCGCTCTCCGATCGGCGCGTTGGTGGAGGCCGGGCACATGCCACCTTTCGAACCCGCGCAGCTGCGTCTGCTGGATCGTGTCAGCCAGCTTGCGCTGGCCGCCAGCGCCCAGGCGATCGCCGACTCCGGCATCGAATTCGATCGTGAACAGCCGGAGCGATGCGGGGCAGCGGTCGGCACGAGCCTCGGCGGCGCCGCCACCACGGATGCCGGCTATGAAGTGGCCTACGGCCAGGGCTCCGAGCGCATCCGGCCGTACAGTGTGCTGGCTGCGATGTCGAACGCGCCCGCCTCATGGATCGGCATGCAACACGGGCTGACCGGCCCGAACCTCACCTATTCCACCGCCTGCTCCTCGTCAGCGGTGGCGCTGGGCGAAGCGGCACGCAGAATCCAGAGTGGCGACGCGGACATCATGATTGCCGGTGGTGCCGAAGCGCCGCTGGCTCTTGGTGTGATGCTCGCCTGGGATGCGCTGCGCGTCCTGGCCGTCGTGGATGCGGCTGATGCGGCCCGCTCCTGCCGGCCCTTTTCTGCAGACCGTTCCGGGCTGGTGCTGGGCGAAGGGGCTGCCTTCTTCGTGCTGGAGCAATGGGACCATGCCGTGGCACGCAAGGCCCACATCCGGGCCGAACTGTCGGGCTATGGACTGGCCACAGACGTTGCCCATATCACCCGGCCCAGCGTTGCGGGACAGGCGCGGGCGATTCGCGCCGCCCTTCGTGAAGCGTCCCTGGATGCCGACCAGATCGACTATGTGAATGCACATGGCACGGGAACCGTGCAAAACGACTCGGTCGAAACCGCCGCGCTGAAGGAAGTCTTCGGACCGCGGGCGTATCGGCTGCCCGTCAGTTCCACCAAATCCATGCATGGTCATCTGCTGGGTGCCGCGGGTGCACTGGAATTCATGATCGCCGTTGTCGCGATGGAACGTGGCGTGCTGCCCCCGACCATGCATCTGGATAGTCCCGACCCCGCCTGCGACCTGGACTATGTAGCGGGCCAGGCCCGGGACGGCATTTCATTGCAGGCGGTGATGTCCAGTTCCTTCGCCTTCGGAGGAACAAACGCGGTATTGATTGCCCGGCAAGCAAATCGCAACCGCTGATTTCGATAGAATCCGTCAATGGCAGACCTGAAGCTCAAGGACCTTCGTTACCTGGTTGCAGTGGCCGACACCCGCCACTTTGGTCAGGCTGCTGCCCGCTGCTTTGTCAGCCAGCCCACGCTGTCTGCGCAGCTGAAGAAGCTCGAGGAATATCTCGGCGTGCAGCTGGTGGAACGCCATCCACGCCGCATCGGCCTCACCGAGGCCGGCGATCAGGTGGTGGCGCGCGCACGCCGGATCATCGAAGCCAGCGATGAGATCGTGGCGCTGGCCGAACTGCAGAGCGATCCGCTCGCGGGCCGGCTGCGCGTGGCATTGCTGCCTACCATCGGTCCATATCTGCTGCCGCTGGTGGCATCGCGCATCCGTCGCAAGCTGCCGCGCATCGAACTGCTGCTGTATGAATACCAGACCGGCCCGATGCTCGATCATCTGCAGGCCGGTGACATCGATCTCGGAATCCTTGCCCTGCCCGTGCCCGCGAATGGTCTCGTGGAACGCCAGCTCTTCGACGAGCCGTTCGTGGTTGCCGTGCCGGAACAACACGCGCTGGCCAGTCGCAAGACGCTGCAGGCGTCCGACCTGAACGGCGAGACGCTGCTGCTGCTGGAAGACGGCCATTGTCTGCGCGACCAGGCGCTGGATGTCTGCGCACGCGCGCAGCTGCACGAGAAGCAGGATTTCCGCGCCACTTCGCTCGAGACCCTGCGGCAGATGGTGGCTTCGGGCGGCGGCATCACGCTGCTGCCGCAGCTGGCCAGCAGCGGCGCGTATGGCAATGCGCGTGGCGTCGTGACTATTCCCTTTTCCAGACCCGAGCCGGTGCGCCACATCGGCGCGCTGTCGCGCAAGACCTCGGCGCGCAGCATGGCCATCGCAGCGGTCTGTGACATCATTGCGGAAACCGCCGGCAGACAGGTGGCAGCGTGAAGACCGAATACACCGATGTCTCCCCCTACGACCGGCTGGTGTGGCCGGAAGGCGTGGTCGAGCAACTGCTGGCGACCGGCGAGCGGCGTCGCGAACTGGTGGCCTATTTTGGCGAATCCGAGTATGAACGCCTGCGGCCCCTCGCGATTGCGGCGGCAGCGGCAGCCCAGGATCCGCAACGCTGCGTATACATCGTGCCGGGCATCATGGGCTCACAGCTTGGTTTGCCGCGCGTGCGGCCCCTGCCTGACAACCTGCTGTGGCTCGATCCCAACGATATCTCCTGCGGCGCACTGACCCAGCTCACGATGCCCGGGCTGCCGGTGCTCGCCTGCGGACCCGTGCTGCATACCTTTCTGCCGATGAAGCTGTCTCTCGAGGCTGCCGGTTACACCGTGCGCTGCTTCGACTTCGACTGGCGCCGGGACATCGCGGAAACCGGCGCGGTACTGGCCATGCGGCTGCAAAGCGAGACCGCGCGCGAGATCAATGTAGTTGGTCACAGCATGGGAGGACTGATTGCACGCATCGCCATGCAGAGTGCAGTGGGCCAGCGGATCCAGCGCCTGATCACGCTGGGTGCACCGCATGGTGGATCGTATGCGCCGGTGCAGGCGATTCGTGGTGTGTATCCGCTGGTGCGCCGCCTGGCGCAGATTGACCCCATGCACAGCGCCGAAGTGCTGGCGCGCGAAGTGTTCGCCAGCTTTCACAGCCTCTACCAGCTGCTGCCGCTGGATGGCACGCTCGACCTCATCGACTCGCGCAACTGGCCCAGCACCGGACCACAACCCAATGCCACGCTGCTGGATCGCGTGCCGATGCTGCAGCTCGGCAAGCCCGACGCGCGCATCAGCGCCATTGCCGGTTACGGCTATGAAACCGCCGTCAACGTCACGCGCATCGATGACGACTTCTTCTACCGCATGGATTTCGCCGGTGACGGCACGGTGCCTACCTCTCGCGCCACCCTCGAAGGCTGCGAAGCCTGGTATTGCAATGTCGCGCACAACGAACTGATGCGCAGCCCGATCGTGCACGCCGCCGTGCGCGAACTGCTGGCGGATGCAGCGCCGAAACTTGCAGGCGCACCACCGGCCCAGCGCGGCAATCCTTCCGGTGCATCGGACAGCGACCTGCGCCGGCACTTTGTCGACAAGATCGACTGGTGGCAGCTTGATCCCGTGCAGCGCCGGCAGTTCCTCGATTCGCTCAACAGCGCGCCGCGCGCCAGTCTCTGACGCCAGGCGATGACCACTGCGCTCGTATGGTTTCGGCAGGACCTGCGCCTGGCCGACAATCCGGCACTGGCTGCGGCCGCGGCTGCGGCGCGGCATGTGGTGCCGGTATACATCTGGAATCCGGAAGAAGAAGGTGATTGGTCGCCCGGCGGCGCATCACGCTGGTGGCTGCATGAATCACTGCGACAGCTCGACTCTTCCCTGCAGCAGCGCGGTTCGCGCCTGCTGCTGCAACGGGGGTCCGCTGTCGGCACGCTGCAGCGCATCGCCACGGCCACCGGTGCAACACAGATCTACTGGAATCGACGCTATGAACCGGCCGCGATCCGGGTGGAGCAGGCGCTGACCAGGGCGCTGGATGCAGCGGGGCTCATTGGTCATGGATTTCATTCGTCGCGACTCGCAGAGCCCGACGCGGTGCGCAGCGCAAGCGGCTCGCCGTACCAGATCTTCACGCCGTACTGGCGCGCCTTCCTGCAGCAGGTCCGGATCAATGCACCGCAGCCATCGCCTGCATACCTGCCGGCACCCGCCCGATGGCCGGACTCGCTGCAGCTTGCGCAACTGGGGCTGTTGCAGAACATCCCCTGGCACGAATCGCTGGCCGCGCACTGGCAACCCGGCGAGACGGCAGCACGCGCCACACTCAAGGAATTCGTCGCGCAGCGTCTTGCCGGCTATGCCGAACGTCGCGATCAGCCCGATGCAGCGGCGACATCGCGACTCTCTCCCTATCTGCGCCATGGCGAGCTCTCGCCGCGACAGATCTGGACTGCGGTCATGAAGGCGGGCGAGCGCCAGGGGCTGGAAGACGTTGCGGTTCGCGAAGGCAAATTCCTCGCGGAGCTGATCTGGCGCGAATTCGCCACGCAGCAGCTCGTGCTGCATCCCACCCTGCCCGACCGGCCCCGCAGTGCGCAGTTCGACACGCTGGCGTGGCGCAATGACCCGGAAGCGTTCCGCGCATGGTCGCGTGGTCGCACTGGCTATTCCATGGTGGATGCCGGCATGCGTGAGTTGTGGAACACCGGCTGGATGCACAACCGCGTGCGCATGATCGCGGCATCGTTCCTGGTGAAGAACCTGCTGCTTCCCTGGCAGCAGGGCGAGCGCTGGTTCTGGGACACGCTGGTCGATGCGGATCTGGCGAGCAATGCGCTGAACTGGCAGTGGGTGGCCGGCACCAGCCCCGATGCGGCACCCTGGTTTCGCGTGTTCAATCCAGAAACACAGGCGGAGAAGTTCGATCCTGACGGCACGTATCGCCGCCGGCACGTGCCGGAAGCCGGCACGCCCGGTTATAGTGAGCCGATCGTCGATCTCAAGATCACCCGGCAGCGGGCACTCGACGCTTACGCCGCGTTACGGAACAAGCCATGAGAATCACCAGCTTTCGCTACTGCATGCTGATCGGCGCTGTCGCGCTGGCGGCCGTCGCCATCTACTATTTCGTCAGCTATGTGACGCTCGCCATTGCGCTCGGCAACAACGGGCTGCAGGCCTCGATCAAGCAGGCGGTGTGTGCACTGTGGCTGGCCTTCGCCTGCCAATCGCTGCTGATCAGCCTGCTGTATGCGCTGGTCGCCTGGAAACCGCACGCCGTCTCGCGCGAGGTGATCGTGATCTTCGGGCTGTTGCAACTGGTCGAAGCCGTGTTGCTGTTTTCGTTTGCGGGCAGCGCCGTAGTGGCTTACCTGTTGATTGCGGCTGCCGCCTGCGTGCTGCTGGGCGCGGTAATGTGGCCGAAGCGGCTGCCGGCAACGCCCGCGACCGCCGCGAGCGGCAGCGGCACCGGCTTCGTCAGATGAATTCGGCCGGCGCTTCCGTCACGCTGGCAGAGCCCGCCTTCACCACGCGCGCCAGACCCAGTACTTCCGGCAGCACCTGCTCGGCGTAGAAGCGGCAGGTCTGCAGCTTGCCCTGATAAAACGTATCGCCGGGCGTCGCAGCCAGACCCGATTCCGCCAGTGCCGCCGCACGTGCCATGAGCGCACCGGAAATCACCAGACCGCAGAGCTTCAGGTAAGGGACCGAAACCGCCTGCGCCTGTGCAGGCATGTCCGCATGCATGCGCAGCACCGACTCGGTGGCATCACGCAATGTGGTCAATGCTTCAGTCGCCGCATTGCGCGCCGCTTTCGGGCCCGCCAGCAATGCGCGCGACGCATTCAGTTCCGCCAGCAGGTCCTGGATCAACGAATTCATGGCAGCACCGCGATCGCGCGCGAGCTTGCGCCCGATCAGGTCATTCGACTGGATACCGGTGGTGCCTTCATAGATCGAGGCAATGCGCACATCGCGCATGAACTGCGCAGCACCGGTCTCCTCGACATAGCCCATGCCACCATGTACCTGCACGCCGGTGGAGGTCACATCGACGGCCGTTTCCGTGCACCAGCCCTTTACCACTGGAATCAGCAGCTCGGCGCGATGCAGGGCCGCGTTGCGCTGTGCTTCGTCCGCGCCGCGATGCGCCTTGTCGAGTTCCAGCGCTGCGTAATAGCAGAGCGCCCGCATGGCCTCGGTGCGCGCCTTCATCGACAGCAGCATGCGCTTCACGTCAGGGTGCTCGATGATGGCCACCGGACCCGGCTTGCCGGCCACCTTGCCCTGCAGCCGGTTGCGCGCCCAGTCCAGCGCGCCCTGCAGCGCACGTTCGGACTGCGCCAGCCCCTGCACGCCCACTGAAATCCGCGCTGCGTTCATCATGATGAACATGAACGCCAGTCCCGCATGCGGTGGACCGATGAGGTAACCCACCGCACCTTCCTTCTCGCCGAAGGCCATCACGCAGGTGGGGCTGGCATGGATGCCGAGCTTGTGCTCGATCGACAGGCAGCGGACGTCATTGCGCGCGCCATTGGAGCCATCGGCATTGATGAGGAACTTGGGGACGACGAACAGCGAAATGCCCTTCACGCCTTCCGGTGCGCCATCGATACGCGCCAGCACCAGGTGGATGATGTTGTTGCTGAGATCGTGATCGCCGTAGGTGATGAAGATCTTCTGGCCGAACACGCGATAGCGATCGCCCTCGGGCACGGCACGCGTGCGCAGCAGTCCCAGATCCGAGCCGGCCTGCGTCTCGGTGAGGTTCATGGTCCCCATCCACTCGCCGCTCACCAGTTTCGGCAGCAGCATGGCCTTCTGTTCGTCGGTCGCCGAGGCTGCGATCGCTTCCACCGCACCGCGTGCCAGCGACGTACCGAGGAAGAACGCCATGTTCGAGGCGAACATGAGTTCTTCAACCGCGGTATTCACCAGCTGCGGCATGCCCTGGCCGCCAAGCTCGGTGCCCATCGACAGTTGCGCCCAGCCCGCCTCGACATACGCGGCATAGGCTTCCTTGAACCCTTGCGGAGTGGTTACGCCGTCCACCGACCAGCGCGCCCCCTCCTCGTCGCCGCTGCGGTTGATGGGTTCGAGCACATTTTCGGCGAACTTGGCGGCTTCTTCGACAATACTGTCGCCAATTTCGCCGGAGTAATCGATATCCGCGTAGCGCTGGTCGAGCGTGCCGTCGACCAGCAACTCATGCATGACGAAGCGGATTTCCCGCAGCGGCGAGTGGTACATCAGCCCACCGCCTTGCGGGACTGCGAACGCGCAGCGGGCGCTTCCGGAGCACCGGCGAGCGCGGGCACGATGTTGGCGGCGAGGAAGTCCACAAAACTGCGCACGGCAGGCTCGGCCGCACGATCAGCGGGACTGACCGCCGTCAGCTCTACCGGGTCCGCCACCTCCCAGTCGGGGAGCAGGCGCACCAGCCGCTTCATGGCGAGACCATTGCGGCACATGAATTCCGGCAGCGCGCCGATGCCCAGACCTGCCGCCACTGCGGCGTGGAGCGCAGCCAGATCCTGGGCCACCAGTCGCGGCGTACCGGGCACCGTCACGGCACCCCCGTCCTTCGCCAGCCGCAGCACCGAATCAGGGCCAGCCGCGGCCCACAGCAGCGCGTGCAGTGCCAGCTCGCTCGGCGATTGGGGCAGTGATTTGCCCGCCAGATAGTTCGGCGCGGCGCAGAGGATCATCGGCGGCGTACCCAGCGAGCTGGCCACTTCGCCGGCGGCAACCCGGCCATCACAGCGCAGTTCCACATCGAAGGCAGCGCCATCGGTGACTTCTTCCGCATTGATCAGTCGCAGCGTGACCTGCGGAAACCGCTCGAGGAAACGCGGCACCAGCGGCGCGACGAGCAGGCGACCAAAGCCCTGGTCGATGGCGACGCGCAGTTGCGCACCCTCTGCCACGGGCTGCAGCGCGGCGCGGGCAGCTTCCACTTCGAGCGCCACCCGCTGGCAGTGCGCGAGGATGGATCGACCCGCAGTGGTCAGCGCGATGCGGCGCGTGGTGCGCTCCAGCAGCTTGGCGCCGAGCTCCTTTTCCAGCGCAGCAACCGCGCGGCTCACCCGCACCTTCGGGACCTGCAGTTTACGGGCTGCGGCGGTGAAGCCGTTCATCTCCACCACGCGCGCGAATACAGCCATTTCGTCCGCAATCATTGGTTGATTCATAGCCGTATCAACACCCCCTCGTAATTCGTCATATTGTAGCGCGGGAGCGCCGAATTTCGCATCTGCGGGAGGTGCATCACGCCGGGTTGAGAATACAAAGGGCAGAATTTGTCGCATGCCCCTCGCTGAAGCCACCACGATCAAATCGATGCCGACCAAGGTCGAGGAAGTGGCGCTGGAAATCGGCGCCTCCTTGTCTGGTTCCGACGTCTATCGAACTTCCGTTCACGACGCTACCGGCAATGCGGTGTGGGTCTCCGCTGGCAACATCGACCACGCCGAGCAGAGCTTCGTGCTGGATGCGCTCGACTGCTTCGCTCTGGAGCCCTCGCGCGGCACATTCGAGCGCGAAATCGGCAAGGGGCGTGGCCTGGTGGCCTATGCGGCGCGCGATCCGCGTGGCGCGCTGCAAGGCGCACTGCTGCTCGACGTCAACCTGCGCACGCTCGGCGGCCGCACCGGCGAACGCATTGCCCTGCCCCAGTTCGCGCGCCTGCTGCATCGGCTGGCGCTGCGCCTGGCCGGCAGCAAGCCACGCCTGGTTGAATCGGTGGCCGAACTCGATGGCCAGCCAGTAACGCTTTACGTGCAGCAGCTGGTGAAGCTGCGCAGCACCGGCCGCACACGCCGCTACGAAGTACTGCTGCGTGCGGATTCCGTGGATTCATCCCCGAAGGAAGCCCCGCGTGACATGCTTGCCCGCGCCGAAGATCCGGCCAGCGGCGGCAAGCTCGACCGCGTGGTGATGACCGAACTGTGCCAGTGGCTGGCCAGAAACAGCGCGCAGCTGGATGTGGATCCGGCGGCGTTCTCGGTCAACCTGTCTAGCGGCGCGCTGCTCGACGATGCGTTCATGCCCTTCCTGGAGAAGGCGCTGCGCGATGCGCGCATCAACCCGCGCCTGCTGGGCTTCGAGATCCGCGAACGCCAGTGCCGCAAATATCCGGCGGAAGCGCTGCGCTTCCTGCAGTTCTGCGAAAAGGTCGGCTTCCACGCCGTGATCGACGACTTCACCTTCCACTCCGACGTGCTGCCCATGCTGCGGCAGCGCTCGGTGCGCATGCTGAAGATCGACCCCGCATTGACCGTGGCGGCGCTGAAGGACAAGGTGGCGCAGGCGCAGGTTGCCGCCATCTCGCATGGCTCGCGCGTGCTCGGCATGCACTGCGTGGCCAAGCGCATCGAATCACCCACCGCCCGGCAATGGCTGGCAGCGATCGGCGTCGACTTCGCGCAGGGTTATCTGCTGGAAGGTCCGCTGCCGATCACGGAGCTTGCCTCACTGCGACTGACCGAACCGGTGCAGCGCCGCTTCTGACGGCGCCGCGTCACAGCTACCAGCTGTAACGCACGCGGTACTTCACCGTCTTGTTGCTGTTCTTCGGGACCTTCACCGGGAACAGGATCGTGCGCGCGTCTTCCTTGTTGTAGGCCTGGCTGCTCGACAGCACCTGCCAGTTGCTCCAGCGGAACAGGAACTCGCGCACCTGTACTTCCACGTCTTCGTCCTTGTGATTGCGCACTTCGATCTCGATCTCTTCCTCGATCCAGCGCGCCCGGCTGTCGGTCTTGAAATCAACCTGCTTGCGCTCACCCACCACATCGAAGGCCGCTCCGAGCTTGACGCGCACACGCTCATCGCGCGGCGTATGGCCGATTACATCCTCGCCGATGAATTCGAGCGAACTGTCCGCGGCATCCAGGCGCGACACACGGATGCGCCCTGCCGGCAGCGGCACGCCAAGGCCGGAAGCCCTGTTGTTGCGGAATTCCAGATAGGCGTCGACCTTGTTTTCACCCTGATACGGGAAATTCGGATCCTCGTAACGACCACCGCCGAAATATCCCTGTGCATTGGAGAGCACCAGCGTTCGCTGCGCCGGCACCTGCTTCGTCTGATCGAACAGCTCGACCTGCTTGGTGGAATTGTTCGGCAGCGTGGTGCGACGGCCCAGTGTGTACAGGTGGAACTCGTCGAAGGCCTTTTCCTCGAAGCCTGCATCTTCGGCCTTCGCTCGCGCCGCCATGGCGACGATGCCCGGAGGACGCGGCGGCTGCGCACGATTCACCTCGCCGGCAATGAGTTTGAGCTTCGCATCCGGATAGCTGGCACCGGACTGATTGATGATGCTCACCCAGGCGGAAAGATCCACAAAGCCCTTGTTGGCGTCCTTGCCGGCGGTGAAAATCAGGTTGTAATCCGCCCACCAGGTGATGCCACCGGTCTGATAAGTGACGCGGGCGCGCTGCGCGCCACCACGCGGAGAATTGATGTCCCACAGCAGCGTGGGCCGCGTGATGAGGCCACCCGGCAGTTCCTGGAAGCGCAGCGCCGAGTAATCTCGCAGCGCCGTGATATTGCCGTCACTGCCGCGCAACACCAGACCATCCACTGATGACAACAGCGTGCCGTTGACGCTGCCCGTGCCGCCGCCGGCGGTGCTACGCTCGACGGTCAGTGGCTTGTCGATGTACTTCAGCAGCAGCTTGTCCGTGCTCACCAGGTCGAACTGGAAGTTCTGTTCCAGCACGCGCGTGGCCGGATCAGTCAGTGACGTGAAGGTCACCGTCGTCGGGTCGATGAGCGCCGCCACATCCGTGAAGCGCAGCTGCGAACGGCCACTGGTGAGCTGCACGGCGCGTTCCTGCCGCACCATCGCATAGCCCGGCACACCCATGGCGCTGGGGGTTCCCTGGCCGGGCAGCGGGCGGTAGTACTCCGGCGAGATGGCGCCAGGCGCGGCGGAGCTGTAGATGGTGATGGCGGTGTCGTCGGCGGCCGGCGCGGCAGCGGCCGCAGATTGCGCCATGACGGCGCCGGACACTGCCAGCGCCATGGCAATGCACAGCGATGAGGCAGGGACGGGTGACGGGGCGCTCTGTTTCGGCATGGTAACCATCCTGAAAATGTAAAACTGTGAGGCACTGGCGGGTCAGCCGGCGAGTGCCCATGCACGATACCCGAAATGGACTCCACATTTATCCAGCAGAACCAGATCATCGAACGCTACCTGGGCGGCAAGTTGCCGCTCAAGGGTGCACAGGACTTCGAGCGCTATTGTCGAGAGAACCCCGCCACGCTGGCCGGGCTCGGCATGGCCGACCGCGTCAACGCGGCGCTGCGGTTGATGGACGCCAGCGGCCTGCCAGAGCCCTGGGCCGAGAAGCCGCTGCCGTTCTATCAGAAGCCCCTGGCGATTGCTGTCGTGACAGCGCTTGCTGGAACATTCCTCATCGCTGCGGCGATGCTGCTGGTGGCAGGTCAGAAGAAGGACGAGCAGATCATGGTGCTGACGGATGAACTGCGGAAGCAGCCACTGCTGCCATCCCAGTCCACGCGATCCATCATCGTCGAGCCGTCGCGCAATGGGCCCGTCAACCGCAGCATGGTGACCATTGGTGGCAAGAGCGCCGAAATGGCGGATTTCAAGATCGACGTTTCCTGGTCAAGCTACAACAATTTCAAGGTGACAGTGGATCGTGTGGACCAGGGGCGTGTAGCAATGCTCACCAATCTTGCCCGGGATTCCAACGGGCAGCTGCGCATCGCATTGAACAGCTCAGCCATTGGCCCCGGCGAGTACGAAGTGGAACTGGAAGGCCTGGACTGGCGCGGTACGGCGGTGAAACAGGCCTGGGCTAGATTCGCGGTAGCACACTGAAGCGATCGACCACGCGCGGCGCCGTGGCGCGCGGGTCATCGGCGGTAGGGCGACCCTTGCCATCTGCGCGCCAGCGGCGCGGCACGCGGTCGAGCGCCAGCGACCAGACCGTGAGCACCCCAGCCTGATCTATACGCATTCTCAGCCAGTGCTTGTAGTCCTGCACGCGCAGGGACGAGAAGGCTTCGTTGTTGTGGCGCCCGAACAGGCTGATGGAAGCCAGCAGATAGACGCCGATCAGCAGTCCACCGACGAATGCACCGCCGATGAACGTGAGCGCCCCGGCCAGCAACAGCTGCAGCGGCTCCGCGTAGTTCATTCCCAGCACCGAAATCGTGAAATGCATGGCCAGCCACGCCAACGCCAGCGCCGCAAACAGGTGTGCCATCGCGTGCAACCCTCCGCCCACCACGCGGTACACCTTCGAGTGCGTGTCGGTGAAGAACACCAGCGCAGCAATGACCAGCAGCAGCCACAGCCCGCAAAACGGTTCGCGGATGGCGACACGCAGCGCGCTCGATATGGCGTGGGGGAAGGTATCGAGATCGGCCAGGTTCAGGCGCGATGAAGCAAACCAGGCCGAGAGTGCGTAGATGAGCGCTGGCAGGCCGCAGGCCTTCGGGTTCAGAAACGGGAACAGCAGATTGCGCCAGGCAAGCCCTGCAGAGGCGGCCCTGGTGGGATAGCAGGCCTGCTCGCGGAAGCCATCCTGCAATTCGGTTACATCCGGCCGATGCGTGGGGTGCAGAAACGCACCGCCGCCGCCGGCGATGATCTTGTGTTCGCCGGCGTCATTGGAATGACGCCGATAGAAATGCAGGTCCCCGGTAACGGTTACAGCCACTGGTCGCTTGATGACTTCCGTGCGGAAATACTCCAGCGTGCGCAGGTTGTACGCTTCATAACCCGGGTAGATGCATTCATAGATCCACTGCGGTTCCGGCACGCAGAGGATGACGTTGCTGTTCGCCGTCATCTGCTCGGCAACGCCCTGGAAATATTGCACCTGCGGTTCATCGAAATCTGCGCCGAGCTGCAGATCGATGCCCAGCAGCCACCAGTCATGCGGCAGGCGCAAGGCGAAGTAGCTGCGGGTCTGCCGCGTCGTGCACCCGGCAAAGCCGCGCTCCGGTCGGCAGAACAGCCGCGAGAATGCGATCAGGCTATCGAACCAGTCGTGATTGCCGGGAATGGCGAATACATCCGGCTTGCTGGTGTTCGGCGCAAAGGCTTCGGTATAGGGCGATTCCGTGCGGCGCGCGTAGGCATTGCGGCTGGGATAAGGATAGACCTGATCGCCGCCCATCACGACTATTCGACCCGGCTTGGTATCCTGCATGTCGCCGGACATGGCGTTCGCCACTGCATATGTGGGATTCCATCCATCGCCCAGATCGGCCACGTAGTCGATCCAGAAGTCGCCGGCCTGCTCGGTGTAGTCGAACACGCCCTGCGGCTGGCTGCCCAGCGCTTCGATGAGACGCGTATCCGAGTGACGGCCGAAGATATTCGCAGTCAGCAGCATGGCCGCCGACTGCGACATCACGCCGGGATCGAACCAGCCCGTCATCCGCGCCGGTCGCCAGCGGTAGGGCTCAGCCATATCGCAGGATCGACATCGGTGGCTGTGTCAGTGCCGTACGCGTAGCAAGATAACCCGCCATGCAAACCAGCGCGGCACCAATGGCTGCGCCAGACAGCCATAGCAGCGGATCCGGATGATAGGGAACCTCCAGCAGCCGCGTCGCCAGAAAATAGCCGCCGGTAGAGGCCGCCGCAGCAGCCACCACGCCAGCCATCACGCCGATCAATGCGAATTCCACCATCACACCAATCAGCACCGTGCGCCGCGACGCGCCGAGCGTGCGCAGCATGGCGCTCTCGTAGCGACGTTCATCACGCGTGGACTGCACCGCCGCCAGCAGCACCACCACACCGGCGAGCACCGTGAACAGGAACACACTCTGCACCGCGAGCACGGCCTTCTCGACGATGGAGCGAACCTGCCCCAGCAGTTCATCCATGTCGAATATGGAAACGCCCGGGAAGCGTCGCACCAGCTGCGCCACGGAGCCGGGATCCGTCGGCCGATATTGCGCACTGGCCATATAGGTGCCGGCCGCACCTTCCAGCAAGCCGGGCGGAAACATCAGGAAGAAATTCGGCTGCATGCTGTCCCACTGCACCTTGCGGAAACTGCTGATGGTGACGTCGAAGGTCTCGCCGGCGATGTCGAACTTCAGGCGGTCGCCGAGCTTCAGGTTCATGGATTCCTGAAACTCGGTGGCCACCGACACCAGTGGCTTGCCGTAATCGGCAGCGGTGAACCACTTGCCCGCGGTGACGGTATTGTCGGGCCCTATCTCGCTCGACCAGGTCAGGTTCTGTTGCCGCGTGCCGCGTCCATCGCCGCGCCCCTGCCCTCGACCCGAAGTCTGGCCTTCGCGTGCGCGTCGCCCGGTTACCGGACCGTCATTGATGGCAATCATCCGGCCACGGATCATCGGCAGAATACGCGCCACCTGGCCGCCGTCCCCGGACAGCATTGCCTGGAATGCCTCGCGATCTGCCGGTGCGATATTCACGAAGAAGTAATTTGGTGCGTTGGCCGGCAGCCGCGCACGCCAGTCGTTGATCAGGTCGCCGCGGATGATGGCCAGCAGCAGCAGTGCGGAAAGTCCCAGTCCCAACGCAACGATCTGCACGATGCTTTCGCCACGACGGCGCGCCAGGTTGGCCGCCCCATAGCGCCACGCTACGCCAGTGCGCCCCCGCAGTCGGCCGACGATGCTCACCAGCAGCCACCCCGCCAGTGCAAACATCGCCATCGCGATCGATAGACCCAGGACAAACCACAGCGAAAGTTTCCAGTCGCCGGTTACCCAGACAATGAGCAGACCGACAGCCAGAACCGCAGGACCGTAGGCGAGCATCGTGCCCAGCTGCGGAGGACCAACATCCCTGCGCAGCACGCGCATCGCAGGAACCCTCGACAGTTGCAGCATGGACGGCAGAGCGAAGCCGAGCAGCAACAGCAGCGCTGCAGCCAGTCCGACGAACATCGGCTGCAGGCTCGCTGGCGGCAGCTCGGTGGCCACCATATCCCGCAGGATCGCGAGCAGCCCTGTCTGAGCAAGGTAGCCCGCCGCAGAACCAGCTGCGGTAGCCAGCACTGCAATGCAGGCCAATTGCGTCAGGCTGATGATCAGTACCGTGGACTGCGGCGCCCCGAGCGTCTTAAGAAGCGCTGCCAGATCCAGATGTCGCTTCACGTAGCGACGCGCGGTCATCGCAATGGCAACCGCGCACAGCAGCACACCTGCCAGGCTCGCCAGCGAAAGAAAGCGCGTGGCGCGCGCACTGGCGTTGCCGACTTCCGGACTGGCATCCGCAATGTTGATAACCGTCTCGGAGCGCTTGCCATGAGCATTGAACCAGGTCAGGAAGGGCGCGATCTGCCTGCGCTCGCCCGCATACAGCTCCACGTAACGCACACGGCTGCCTGGCTGTATCAGCGCTGTCGCAGCAAGATCCGCGTCGTTCATCAGCAGCGAGGGAGCCAGGTCGACAAATCCAGAACCCTGGTCCGGTCGCGAGATCAGCACGCGTGTCACGCGCAGTTTGATCGAACCAATCGACACCTCGTCACCAACGCGCGCATCCACCGCGGCCAGCAGACGCGAGTCCGGCCATACCTCGCCAGGCGCCGGGATGTCCGTCGCGACCAGCGGTTCGCCAAAGGGGCGCGTTGCCACGCGCACGCTGCCACGCAGTGGATATCCCGCACTTACCGCGTGCACATTGCTCAGCTGCGTCAGCTCGCCCTTCAGCACTACCGACAATGTCGAAGTCACGCGCGCCGTGCGCATTCCGCGCCGCCTGGCCTCGATTGAATAGAGGTCACGTACCAGGTCCGGCGACTGCAACCTCAGGTCCGCAGCCAGCACCTCGCTGGCCTGCAACTGCATGGCCCGCTGGATGCGGTCGGTCAGGAAACCCACTCCTGTCAGGGCAGCCACCGCGACAAACAATGCCAGGAACAGCACGGCCAGATCGCCGGAGCGCCATTCGCGCAGCAGCGTTCTGAAGCCGAGAAGCACTGCAATGCGCATGCTAGATGAGCCTGCCCGCCGACATCGTCAGCGTGCGCTCACAGCGCGCTGCAAGCTGCGTGTCGTGGGTGACCAGCACCAGTGTCGTGCCGGACTCGCGGTTCAGGTCGAACAGCAACTGGCAGATGCTGGCTCCGGTGGTGGTGTCGAGATTGCCCGTGGGCTCATCGGCAAACAGAACGGCGGGACGGGTTACGGAAGCGCGGGCCAGCGCCACGCGCTGCTGCTCGCCCCCCGACAACTGTCGCGGGTAATGCCCAACGCGATCGCCCAGGCCCACCCTTGCCAGCATGGCTGTGGCTGCATCACCCGCGTCACCGCGACCGGCCAGTTCCAGCGGCAGCATCACGTTCTCCAGTGCGGTCAGCGAAGGCACCAGGTGAAAGGCCTGAAACACGAAACCCACGCGATCGGCGCGCAGCCTGGCGCGTGCGTCTTCATCCATCAGCGTCAGGTCACAGCCATCCAGCCAGACCTTGCCCGATGTCGGCACGTCCAGCCCCGCCAGCATGGCAAGCACGGTCGATTTCCCGGCGCCGGACGCGCCAACCAGCGCTACAGTCTCTCCCGCCGGAATCGCAAACGATACGTGGCTGACAATGGTCAGTTCGCCCTCGGGGCTGCTAACCTTCCGCGTCAGATCCTGGGCTTCGAGAACAATCTTGCGATCCATCCGGATACTGCTCTTTGCATTGTTGATGGCCGGCCATGCCGTCGCCGCACCCGGCGAGCGTACCCTGCTGGTCTTCGGTGACAGCCTGAGTGCAGCCTATGGATTGCGGGCCGAACAGGGCTGGGTCGCCCAATTGCAGAAACGGCTCCAAACCCAAGGTTACGGGTACCGGGTTGTGAATGCCAGCGTCAGCGGCGAGACCACAAGTGGCGGGCGCAGCCGACTGGAACGCGCACTAAACCTGCACAAGCCGGACGTTGTCATACTGGAACTTGGCGCAAACGACGGCTTGCGCGGCTTGCCAGTCAAGGATGCCAAGGCCAATCTCAACGCCATGATCGCAGCGGTTCAAAGAGCGAAATCACGGCTGCTGCTGGTGGGAATCGTTATTCCGCCGAATTACGGCGCGCAGTACGGGAATGCCTTTGCGGGCATGTACCGATCGCTCGCGGCGGAACGCAAGGTGCCACTGCTGCCTTTCCTGCTTGATGGCGTCGCGCTGGACTCCCGCTACATGCAGGCTGATGGACTGCACCCGAATGCCCTCGGCCAGCCACGCGTGCTCGACAACGTGTGGCCACCCCTGCAGCGCTTACTGGAGCGATGAACCCATGGAACGGATCTGGCTGAAGTCCTATCCGCCCGGTGTGCCGCATGACATCGATGCCAGCCGATTTCCGTCCCTGGTAGCGCTGGCCGAAGAAGCATTGAAGCGCCATGCCGCGCTTACCGCCTATGTGCTCATGGATCACGGCATCACTTACGGCGAAGTCGACCGCCTCTCGGCAACGTTTGCCGCCTGGCTGCAGCGTCACGGCTTTGTGAAAGGCGATCGCATCGCACTCATGCTGCCCAATGTGCTGCAGTATCCGGTCGCAATGCTGGGTGCGTTGCGCGCGGGCCTGATTGTCGTCAATACCAACCCGCTCTACACCGCCGATGAACTGAAACATCAACTGAACGACTCTGGCGCAACCGCGATCGTGGTGCTCGAGAACTTCTGTCATGTCGTGCAGCAGGTTACGTCGGATACGCAGCTAAAGAAGGTCATTGTTACCGGCGTCGGCGACATGCTGCCGACGCTCAAAGGTGCGGTGGTCAATTTCGTGCTGAAATATGTGCGCAAGCAGGTGCCTGCCTGGAACATCGACGGCGCGCATCGTTTTCGTGATGTCATGCGCGAGTGCGCCGACTGCAAACCCGCATCCGTTGCGCTTGCCTCCACGGATCTCGCATTTCTGCAGTACACCGGCGGCACCACGGGCATTGCCAAGGGCGCCATGCTCTCCCATGGAAATATGGTCTCCAACGTCCTGCAGGCCCATGCCTGGTTTGAACAGGCCAGGATCAGCTACGCGACGTATTACATTGCGCTGCCGCTGTATCACATCTTTTCGCTCACCGCGAACTGCCTGCTGTTCATGCGTGTAGGCGGCACCGGCATCATGGTGCCCAATCCACGCGACTTCCCCGCGTTCATCAAGGTGCTGCGCAAGTATCCGCCGGTGATCTTCAACGGCGTGAACACCTTGTTCAATGCATTGATGAACACACCCGGCTTCGATCAACTTGATTTCAGCAAGTTCGTCGCCAGCGTTGGCGGAGGCATGGCCGTGCAGGCGGCCGTAGCCGAGAAATGGCTGAAGATCACTGGGCGCCCGCTCAGCCAGGGCTGGGGGCTTACCGAGACATCACCCGTAGTTACCGTATGCCGACTCGGAGACATGATCTTTACAGGCGCAGCTGGTTTGCCGGTCCCATCGACTGAAGTCAGCGTACGCGACGATGCCGGCAAAGAGCTTGGCATCAATACTTCCGGCGAAATTTGCGTGCGTGGCCCGCAGGTGATGCTGGGCTACTGGAACCGACCCGACGAGACAGCCAACGTCATGCTGCCGGATGGCTGGCTCAAGACTGGCGACATTGGCCGCATCGATGATCAGGGATTCGTATTCTTGGAGGACCGGAAGAAAGACATGATCACGGTGTCCGGCTTCAAGGTCTATCCCAATGAAGTGGAAGACGTCGCGGCCAGGCATCCCGGCGTATTCGAGAGTGCGGCTGTTGGACAGCCCGACGAGAAATCCGGTGAAGTCGTTGCGCTGTACGTAGTACGCAAGGACCCGAGCCTTACGGCCGACGATCTCGTCGCCTATCTGCGGCAGCACCTGACCTCATACAAGGTGCCCAGGCATGTCTACTTCCGCACGGATCTGCCGAAGACCAACGTGGGTAAGATTCTCAGACGCGCGCTTCGCGAGACGGGGTAGAGAGTTATGTCGGCTTTTTGCGCACATTACTGGCTGGCTCGTTCGCAGAATCGCCCAAGAATGCGAATATATGCACTCCAGCATTAACTGAGCCCGTCGATGTAGGCCCCACTCGCGCCCTATGCTTGAACTGCCAAGCTTCTAAACAGTCTTCAATAGCGTCCAAGCATGACTGTCCCAGCTCTCGTGAAAA
>JANPGU010000001.1:0-3219 GCA_031424095.1 Gammaproteobacteria bacterium | reverse complement strand
CGGCATCGATCCGAACGCCGTGTTCCGGCACCCGGTGCTGGCGGCGCTGCGCGACAAATCGCAGGAAGATCCCATCGAAGCGCGGGCGGCCGAGCACGACCTGAACTATGTATCCCTCGATGGCGACATCGCCTGCATGGTCAATGGCGCTGGTCTCGCCATGGCCACCATGGACATCATCAAGCTGCACGGCGGCAAGCCGGCCAACTTTCTCGACGTCGGTGGTGGCGCCACGGTGGAACGCGTCACTGCGGCGTTCGAACTGATTCTTTCGAACCCCAAGGTGCGCGCGATCCTCGTGAACATCTTCGGCGGCATCGTGCGTTGCGACGTGATCGCTGAAGGCATCATGGTCGCCGTGAAGAAAGTGGGCGTGAAGGTGCCGGTCATCGTGCGGCTGGAAGGCACCAACGCCAAGCAGGCGCGCGAAATGCTGGCGCAGAGCGGTCTGGCAGTCACGCCGGCCGCAGCGCTTACCGACGCGGCCAAGAAAGCCGTCGCCGCCGCCAAATCCCGCTAATCAAGCAGCAGAATTCCCATGAGCATTCTTGTCAACAAGCGCAGCAAGGTCATCGTCCAGGGCTTCACCGGCAAGCAGGGCAGCTTCCACGCCCAGCAGTGCCTGGCCTATGGCACCCGCATTGTCGGTGGCGTAACGCCGGGTCGGGGTGGTTCGCGGCACCTGGATCTGCCGGTGTTCGACACCGTGCACAAGGCGGTGGACCAGACCGGCGCGACGGTCAGCATGATCTATGTGCCCGCGGCTTTCGCGGCTGACGCCATTCTCGAAGCGGCCGATGCCGGCATCGAGCTCGTGGTGTGCATCACAGAAGGCATTCCGGTCAACGACATGATCCGCGTCAAGGCGGCGCTGGCGGGCAAGCCCACGCGGCTGATCGGCCCCAACTGCCCCGGCATCATCACGCCAGATGAATGCAAGATCGGCATCATGCCGGGCTTCATCCACCAGCGCGGTTGCGTGGGCATCGTCTCGCGCTCGGGCACGCTGACCTATGAAGCCGTGCACCAGACCACGCAGATCGGCCTCGGCCAGAGCACCTGCGTCGGCATTGGTGGCGATCCGGTTCGCGGCATGAACTTCATCGATGTCATCGAGCTGTTCGAGCGCGATCCGCAGACCGAAGGCATCGTCATGGTCGGCGAGATCGGTGGCAGCGACGAAGAAGCCGCTGCAGCGCATATCGCAAGGTTCGTGACCAAGCCGGTCGTGGCCTACATCGCGGGCGTCACGGCGCCTCCTGGCAAGCGCATGGGACATGCCGGTGCCGTGGTTGCCGGTGGCAAGGGGACGGCGGCCGACAAATTCCGCGCGCTGGAAGAAGCCGGCGTGCGCACGGTGAAGAGTGTGGCCGATCTGGGAGCCGCCATGGCCGAGCTGCTCAATGTCCGCGCGAAGCGTCGCGCCAATGCGGCAGAGATTGGCGAGCGTCCTGCTTCGATGCGGGCGAAGACCAAGAAGACCAGGGTGAAGGTGAAGACAAAGGCCAAAGCCAAAGCGAAGCCCAAAGCCAAGCCCAAAGCCAAAGCGAAGCCCAAAGCCAACGTCAAGAAGACGAAGCCCGTCGCACGCAAGCCGGCCAAGAAAGCCCCACGCCGACCGGCGCGCAAGAAATAGCAGCGATCATGGCCCCAGGGCCCCGCATTGCACTGGCCCAGCTGAACCTGCTCGTCGGTGACGTGCAGGGCAATGCTGCCCGTGTGCGCGAGACCGCGCAGCGTGCGCGCGTCATGGGCGCGGATCTGGTGGTGTTTCCCGAGCTGACGCTCTCCGGTTACCCGCCGGAAGATCTGCTGTTCCATCGCGGCCTGCGCATCCAGGTGGAGCAGGCACTCTCGGAACTGGCGCACGATGTCGATGCGGCCGGCTCCGGCCTGCCAGCCATGCTCGTTGGCTATCCGGAATACGAGGGCAGCGACAGTGCGCCGCTGATCTACAACGCGGCACAACTGCTCGTGCCGGGCCAGGTGCCCGTCAACTACCGCAAGAACTGCCTGCCGAACTACCGCGTCTTCGACGAGAAGCGTTACTTCACGCCTGGCACCGGGCCCGCCGTGGTGCAGTTCGGCGGCGTGGCATTGGGCCTCACCATCTGCGAAGACGTGTGGGAAGCCGCACCATCGCGCAATGCGCGGGCGGCCGGCGCCGAGCTGCTGATCGTGATCAACGCCTCGCCCTACGAGCAGCGCAAGCAGCGCGAACGCGAAGCGGTGCTGCGGCAACGGGTCACCGAGACCGGCTTGCCCATGGTCTACGTCAATCTCGTCGGCGGCCAGGACGAACTGGTATTCGACGGTCGTTCCTGCGTGATGGATCGCAACGGCGCGGCCGTGCTGCGCGCACCGGCCTTTGAAGAATCCCTGGTCTGCGTCGATCTGCGTCGCGATGCCGATGGCAGCGTCAATGTTGTCGCCACTGCCGCTGATGCCGTCGCCCCCGAGCTTGCTCCCGAGGAAAGTGTCTATGGCGCGCTGGTGCTCGGCGTGCGCGACTACGTCACCAAGCACCGCTTCCCCGGCATCGTGATGGGCCTTTCCGGTGGCGTCGATTCCGCATTGACGCTGACACTGGCGGTGGACGCCCTGGGCCCGGATCGCGTGCAGGTGGTGATGATGCCGTCGCGCTACACCTCGCAGATGAGCATTGACGATGCGGCCGCCCAGGCCGGCGCACTGGGCGTCGCCTACAGCGTCATCTCGATCGAAGGCATGTTCGAAGCCACACTGGCTGCGCTGCGCGAGCAGTTTGCAGGCCGCAAGCCCGATACCACCGAAGAAAACATCCAGGCCCGCTGTCGCGGCGTGCTGTTGATGGCGATCTCCAACAAGACCGGCCGCATGCTGCTGACCACCGGCAACAAGAGCGAGATGGCGGTGGGTTACGCCACGCTGTATGGCGACATGAACGGTGGCTTCGCACCCATCAAGGACTGCAGCAAGATGCTGGTCTATCGCCTGGCGCATTACCGCAATGAACGGGCGCGGCAGCGCGGTGAGTTTGGCGCGCAGGGCGCCATTCCGCAGCGCGTGCTGGAACGCGAGCCCAGCGCCGAACTGCGGCCCGACCAGAAGGACACCGATTCACTGCCCCCCTATGAAGTTCTAGACGCGATTCTCGAGGCCTTCATCGAAGAAGATCTGTCGGTGGATGAAATCGTGGCGCGCGGTTTCGACCGCAGCGTGGTGGGGCGCATCCTCGAC